>NZ_LZIZ01000081.1:0-78235 GCF_001666915.1 Mycobacterium sp. E3339
CCCCACAGCTCGACCGCGTCCCCGGTCACAACGATGCGGGTGCGCGGCCAAAACACGCGGGCCAGCGGGGTGCGCGCCGCCAGTCGCTGCTGCAGCCCGTAGCGGTAGACGCCGAATTCGAAGGCGATCCACCCGAAGAGTTGGTCGGTTTCCAGCAGCAATATGTCGATGGCTTCGCCCAGCACGGGCCCCGGCCGCCCAGACCACCGTTGCCGCTGCACCACGCCGTCGCGGATGACGCGCAGTTCGTCGCTGTCCAGCTCGACCATCGCGCGCACCCCGCTGGCCCGCGTGTTTTGGCCGCGCACCCGCATCGTTGTGACCGGGGACGCGGTCGAGCTGTGGGGCACCACCGGCGCCCATCGGGACGCGGTACTGGGCCTGCTGGGCGACGGTCTGCCCGAGCTGCGCCAGGCCCGCGGCGTCGACGTCATCGCCGACCCTTCCGGCTATCGCGATCGGGTGGCGTCGGCCGTCGGGGAGATCGCGGCGGGCCGCTACCACAAGGTGATCCTGTCCCGGTCCCTGGAAGTGCCCTTCGGACTGGACTTTCCGTCCACCTACCGGCTGGGGCGTCGGCACAACACCCCGGTGCGATCGTTCCTGTTGCGGCTGGGCGGGATTCGCGCCGTGGGCTACAGCCCGGAACTCGTCGCGGCCGTCCATGACGACGGCATCGTGGTGACCGAGCCACTGGCCGGTACCCGGGCCCTGGGCCGCGGTACGGCGCGCGACCGCCAGGCCCGCGACGACCTGGAGTCGAACTCCAAAGAGATTGTCGAGCATGCGATCTCGGTGCGAAGCTCGCTGCAGGAGATGGCCGAGATCGCCGAACCCGGCAGCGCGGTGGTCACCGACTTCATGACGGTTCGGGAGCGGGGGAGCGTGCAGCACCTCGGCTCCACGGTCAGCGGGCGACTGGGCCCGTCGAACGACCGGATGGACGCGCTGGAAGCGCTTTTCCCGGCGGTCACCGCGTCGGGCATTCCGAAAGCCGGCGGCGTGGAAGCGATCCTGCGTCTCGACGAGGGTCCGCGCGGGCTGTATTCCGGAGCGGTCGTGATGTTTTCGGCGGATGGCGGCCTGGACGCCGCGCTGACCCTGCGGGCGGCGTACGAACGCGACGGCCGCACCTGGTTGCGGGCAGGGGCGGGGATCATCGAAGGGTCCACGCCCGAGCGGGAATTCGAGGAGACCTGCGAAAAGCTCTCCACGCTCGCGCCGTATCTGGTTGCGCGCCAGTAGCGCTCGCTCGACCGGTCGATGGCCGACCGAGACGCGGTCGGCACCCCCCGCACGCGTAGGGACCTTTGGCCCTATTTCACCGCCTTTCCGGCGTGTCATCTTTATGTAACCGAATGACACAGATACATTGCGCGTTACGAGAAGACACACTTAACTGGAGGGCTCCGTGTCCAAGGACCTGACTAACCTGCAGCTACTACACGAGCTCGAACCCGTGGTCGAGGGCCTGCTCAACCGCCACCTGTCGATGTTCAAGGAATGGAGTCCGCACGACTACGTCCCGTGGTCGGACGGCAAGAACTTCTACGCGCTGGACGGTCAGGATTGGGAGCCCGGGCAGAGCCGGCTGCCGGACGTCGCGCAGGTGGCGATGGTGCAAAACCTGCTGACAGAGGACAACTTGCCGTCGTATCACCGCGAGATCGCGATGAACTTCAGCATGGACGGCCCCTGGGGGCAGTGGGTCAACCGATGGACGGCCGAGGAAGCCCGGCACAGCACGGCTTTGCGCGACTACCTGGTGGTCACCCGCGCCGTCGACCCGGTGGCGCTGGAGAAGCTCCGCCTCGAGCAAATGACCCGGGGCTTCAGCCCGGGACAGAACCAGCAGGGTGACATGTTTGCCGAGAGCCTGTTCGACTCGGTCATGTACGTCTCGTTCCAGGAGTTGGCGACCCGGGTCTCGCACCGCAACACGGGCAAGGCGTCGTCGGACCCCATCGCCGAGGCGCTGATGGCCAGGGTGTCGCACGACGAGAACCTGCACATGATCTTCTACCGGGACGTCAGCGCGGCTGGCCTGGACATCGCCCCGAACCAGGCGATGGCGTCGGTGCACCGGATCCTGCGCAATTTCAAGATGCCCGGCTTCACGGTGCCCGAATTCCGGCGCAAGGCGGTCATCATCGCCGTCGGCGGCGTCTACGACCCGCGGATCCATCTCGACGAGGTGGTGATGCCGGTGCTGCGGAAGTGGCGCATCTTCGAGCGCGAAGACTTCAGCGGCGAGGCCGCCCGGATGCGCGACGACCTCGCCGTGTTGATCAAGGAACTCGAGCAGGCGTCGGACAAGTTCGACGAATCGAAGCAGCGCTACCTCGAACGCGAGGCCCGCAAGACCGAACGGATCACCGCCAGCAAGGTGCTCGAGACGAAGGGCACGTTGACACTGAGCGGGCACTGACGCGAGGCCGGCTAATCCCGCCAAACCCCTGCGGTTTCTGGGGGCCCCGCTTAACATCCCTCCCATCTTCAACGGGATGGAGTTCACGTGGCCGGTGTTAAGTCGAAAGTCATTCTTGCCGTGATGCTTGCGCTCACCGCCCCGACGATGGCGGAGTGTACGGCGACGATCGCCTGCCCGTCTTGCACCGTCGTGACCGGTTAACGCCGCCGGCCGCGCTCGTTCAGCCGTGGCGCCCGGCGCCGGATAATCGCCGGAGATGCGGCTGACGAGTGATTCGATGTTGGCGGGCCGGCTAGACCATCCGCGGGCCGCCGAAGCCGGGGACCGCGCCCACCGGAATCAGCGCGAGGGCGATGGCGAGAAGGGCGAAGGACCGCAACGCTTTTGGCGTCGGACGCTGGTCGATCTCCGGCCTGCGCGCCGCGAAGAGGATGAAGACCACCCCGACGTCGAACGCCAGAATGATCAGCCAGCGGGTCCAGTCATAGCCGGTCAGGAAGACCGGGGCGACCAACACCAGGCCGCCGATGACCCACGGCCATCGGCCCCTCAGCGCCCCGACGAACGCCCGCAGCGGCGCTCCCGAAACAGTGCCGAGCCCCCACATCGTCAACGCGAGTGCGCCGGCACCGAAAGCCAGGGACATGGCCAGCCCCACCGCTCCGACGTGCCCGACGCTTCGGATGGCATCGGCGATCCCATTGTCGAAGTTGGGCATCACGTTGCGGCACACCCAGTCGTGATAATCGGTTTGCCGAGATTGCCCGTCGATCACATAGTGCAGCAAGGTTTCTGGCGATGTGACCGTGGCGAACGGGTTGGGCATCGACTGATGCGGTACCGACGCACACAGTTGAGCGGCGACGTCGTGGCGCCCGAAAGCCGCCACCGCGGCCGCGGTGAGGACGCCCGGCAGCACCGCCAGGAGCGCCCCGACGCCCGTCGACCCGTTCAGCGCACCGCCCAGGACGATGATCGCCAGCACGGCCCCCAACGCGAACTCCAGCCCTATCGCCTCGTGCACGAGCGTCAACGCCGCGATCGCGCCGCCGTAGGCCGCGCACCACGCCATCGCGCCCGCGCGGGAACGGGTGCACACCAGCGCCGAGGAGAACAGCGCCAGCGCCGCCCCGCCGAACAGGTCCGGCCGGGCCGAATACGCCGCGAACGGCACACCGAAGGGCAGCAACGGAATCAGCAGCGCGACCATCAGCCTGCGCTCGGACCGAACGCGGCCGAAGAGCAGCACGCCCGCCACCGTCGCCAGGCCACCCAAGAAGGCGGCGGTGGACAGCCACCGCAGACCCAGGGCGACCGAGAAGTAGTCTCCCGGGACCAACCGCACCAGTTCACCGGCGAGCCCGCGCCGCACGAAGCCGTGCGCGTAGTCGGCGGCGTAGTAAGACATCCAGTACACGTCCAGGGGAACGATTTTGACGGCGCACCACAGGACGACGGCCGTCCAGGCCGCAATGGCGGCGGTGCCCCAGACGTACAACGCGCGGTGTGGCCGTTCGTTCGCCCCGACGCCGAGGTCCACGATCAGATCCGGCCCTCGTACACCGATGTGGCGGACAGCTGCAGGTCGGCGAGCGCGTGACACGCCAGTTCGCGCGTGGCCGCGGCGGTGTTGTCGGCGCCGCTCTGGTAGGCGATGACATTGAGGAACCGGCTGCCGTTGATCGTGCCCGTGCTGCAGAACAATTGGCCGTGGCCTTGCTCGACGCGGCCCCGGGTGACGCCCTGATCGACCAGCCGGATGCAGACCTCACTCGCATCCGCGCCATCGATACGTCCCAGGGCGGCATCGAGATCGCCGAGGTTGGAGCAGCCGACCGGGAGTTGGTCGCTCGACATCGCGACGCCTTCCAGGCGCCGGACCAGCCAGCGCGGGGTGAACGGGATGAGCGGCAGGCCGGCCAGCATCGGGTTGGGTCGTGTCGCCAGGGATGTCAGCTCGCGCTTGACATCCGCGCGCACGCCGCTCAGGTCGCCCTGCACCGCGCCGCCGTCGACGGTCAACGTGATCGAGGTCAGCGCGTTGGCCCGGTCGTCGTCGGTGGCGGCGCGGTCGCTGACGGGAAGCACGACCGTCACCGAGTCGCCGCCGGGGAGCACCCGGCCGATGCGGTGCGCGAGACGGGCCGCGAACGCGACGAAAAGCGTGTTGCTGCTTCCGTTGAGGCTGCGCGCACGCGCTTCCCACGCCGCGGCGTCGGTCTGAATCGTCGCCGACGGCAGCGCGATCGGGGCATCATCGACCGGCGCATCGCGCGGGCGGGCCGCCGGCTTGGGATTGGAAGCGGACCCGATCAACATCGCCAGGGTGGCGAACAGCGCGCGGATCACCGCCGGCAGGGCGATGGCGGCGTCGGCCAGGTCGGCCAGGATCGCCCGCCAACGGTTGCGTGAATTCGCCTGGGAATAGCCGGGATTACGGGTACGCCCGTCGACTGCCTCGGTAATCGCGGTGATCAGCCCGAGCCCATCGACGACGCAGTGCGACGCCACCAGCGTGACCGCCGCACCCCCGTCATCCAACGGCAGGACGCCCAGGTGGAAGGACGGGCCGTACTCCGGATCGACGGGCACGCGCGCGCGGCTCTCGACCCACGCGCCGATACCCGAGCGCGGCCGTCGCGGCTCGAGGGTGATGTCGGGTGAGCCGCCGTCGCGCACCCAGCGGTGACGGCCGAACGGCAAGGGGGAGCGCTCGATCCGGCGTCCGAGCAGGCCGGCGCCGAGATTGCCGTTGAAGTCCCGCAATTGGTCGAGGTTCACGGCGCGGTCGTAGATCCAGGTGCATTGGGCCGCGCTGCCCTGGCCGGTGGCGCGCAGCCGCAAGAAGGCGGCCTGGTCCAGCAGGGCCAGCCTCGTCACCGGCGCCGTGCCTCGCGGGGCTGCCGATGGGATGTGTACCGAGACGTCCTGCGGGCGAACGGGAATGCCTCGGGCATCACGGACCGTCGGCAACCCGGGTGAACTCGGCGCGCATCGTCTCGACGTAGCGCCGGACGGACTCGCGGGCGATGTCGGTGCCCGGGTAGGCGACCACCAGCTGCGTCTTGTCGTGCATGCGATTGACCCACATGCACACCGTCTCCGACAGGCGGTTGTCGCCCCAGATGCCGGCCCGCAGGCCGTCGAAGTTGTCGGCGAACGGCAGCTTGCGAATGTCGATGTAGGACAGCATCGGAACGGGACGGTCCGGAATCTCGATCGGTTCTTTGTCGGGCACCTCGAGCAGGTGGTAGTACGGCACCGCGCCGAGGGCCGTGTTCGCGTCGAAGGACGCCTGGGCGGCGCCGACCACCTCGTCGAATGACGCGCCCGCAGTGGGGATCGTCAGCGGGACGAAGCTGGCCAGCCACCCGACGGCGGTCGCGTGGGCGTGGTCTCGGCGATTCTCGAACGGGGTGAGTCCGAAATACACCGGCGCGCCGGTCAACCGATGCTCGGCCAGCGCGGCGCAGGCGAACACACCGCCGCTGAAGCGCGCCCCCGCGGCCCGGCACGCCGCCTCGAAACGCCGGCCCTGGTCGTCATCGATCAGGTCGAAGACCTCGATGGCGCCCGGCGTATCGGCGGCGGCATGCCCCAGCTCGAGGGGAAACCGCGGCAGCGCACCGCGGTTCGCCGCGAGGAAGCTTCGCCAGGTCTGGATCTCCGGCGAGGCCTCGTTCAGCCCCGCGGTGTATGCACGCTGCTTCGCGCTGTACTCCCGGTGGCTGGCAGCGGGTGGCAGCGCGACCTGCGCCTTCTGCACCGCGGTGAAGTACGCCGTCTGAATGTCGAGAAAAATCACCCCGGCCGACATGCCGTCGGCACGCAGGTGATCGACCGCGATAACCATGGTGAATCGGTCTTCGCCCTGAACGATTCCGAAGCTGAAGCAGTCCCACTGCAGCGGATCCGGGGTATCGAGAATCAGTTTGCGGATCTGGACCGGGGCCATCCGTCCGAGATCCGCTGGCGCCAGGGTGATCTCCTCCGGATCGGCGATAACGTAACGGCGAATTTCGTCGTTGTCGTCGAAGTCGAACCGGTCGTGGTACGTATCATGGCGCCGCACATGACTATTCACGGCGTGCGTCATCGCGTCGATATCGCAGACACCGCGGATTTCCCACGCCCCGATGCATAACCGGGGAATGTCGCGGCCGAGGCTGACCTGGCGCCGGTAATAGCGAAGATGCTGCGACTGCTGGTAACTCACTGGGGCCGGATGATATTGCGCTTCCGCTGCACGCGCGTGGGTGGTGGCGGTCGGGTACCAGGAAACGACGGTGCCCTCGGCTGTCCAATCATCAACCGTCCCCAGGAACATGCGCTACCTTTCGTCCGCCAACCGGTGATGCCATTTCGTGACCTTTACCGCGACCGCGCATGAATTGCTGAATGACATTAGCGCCGAAGGGGTTATGCTCGCAGGCTGAGCGAGCGTGTCGGCATAAGCTGCGTCAAAGGCGCGCATGGGATCCCCCCTCGAGCATCACAGTCTTCCCAAGACCGATGCAGAATGCCATCGTAGGGGATGTGAGGTAGCCCACAATGCAAAATGGCCGAATTGGTACGCACGGTTAACTCGGAAGTAATCGTCCCAGCGCCGAAGCCCGAATGGCCTTTGCCGGAGCGGCTGATCCTCCGCTGGCAGGCCATGACTCACACCGTTGCGATTCTTGGTGTGAGTCTCCCGGAGGGGACTTCGGCCTGCCGCCGCCGGCCTATTTTGCCGACGCCGCGCCGACGTGCCTGGCGATCGCCTTCTTGTCGACCTTGCCGATCGGCGTGGTCGGCAGCGTGGTCATAGCCACCAGCACGTCGGGCCGGGCGTGCGCGGCCACCCCACACCGGTCGAGGTGGGCGTTCAGCTCCGCCAGGGTCACCGGCGGCCCGCTGAAAACCACCGTCGCACAGATTTTTTCGCCGAGGTAGGGGTCCGGCAGTGGCACCGCGGCCGCGGAGGAGATCGACGGGTGGCGCAGGATCTGCTCCTCGAGGTCGGCCGCGGAGACGGTTTCACCGCCGCGGCAGATCACGTCCTTGACGCGTCCGGTGACCGTCAGGTACCCGTCCGGCCGGAGCCGGATCAGGTCACCGCTGCGGAAGAAGCCGTCGGGGTCGAAGCAGCGTTCGTTGTCGCGCTCGGCGTGGTAGTAGCCGTTGAGCGTGTACGGGCCGCGCACCAGCAGTTCGCCCTCCTCGCCGACAGGCACCGGTGCGCCCTCGGCGTCGACGACGCGCAACTCGTCGGCCTCGCACAACGGCCGGCCCTGGGTGTGATCGACGAGCTCGGGCGGATCACCTGGCCGGGTGTAGTTCAGCAGGCCCTCCGCCATCCCGAACACCTGCTGCAGCCCCGGGGTCAGCGCGGTGCGGACCAGGCGGGCATCGTCGGGATCGAGCTTCGCCCCGCCAACTTGCAAGAGCCGCAGGGACTTCGGAGTCACCGGCTCCCACTCGCAGGCTTGAGCCCACAGTTTGGCCAGGGCCGGCACCAGGGCGGTGACCGTGACGCCGTGACGCTCGATCGCGGCGAACGCGGCCTCGGGGCTGGGGTCGGTGGCGAATACGGTGGCGGCGCCCACCGTCATCGCGCCGAGCAGGCCGGGGCAGGCCAGCGGGAAGTTGTGTCCGGCCGACAGCATCACCAGGTAGACGTCGTCCTCGGTGAGCCCGCACACCCGCGCGCTGGCGGTCGCGTTGAACACGTAGTCATCGTGGGTGCGGGGGATCAGTTTGGGAGTGCCCGTGGTGCCGCCCGAAACCAGAAGTAAGGCAGGCGATTGCGGATCCCGCGGCGGTGTCGCGGGCGCGGCGGTGGCCCGGTCGCAAAGTTCGGCCCACGAGGTGAACGGGCCCGGGTCGCCGTCGACGATCACGTGCTCGAGTGCCGGGTGGAGCTTGACGAGTTCGGTCGCCATGGCGCGGTAGTCGAAACCGGTTGCCGCATGGGCGATCACCAAGCCGGTGGCCTCGCTGACGGCGGCAAAGTGTCCCAATTCGGCCGCGCGGTGGCCGGGCAGGCACATCACCGGGATGGCGCCCGCCCGCAGCAGCCCGAAAAGCGCCACCGCGAACTGGCAACCGTTCGGCAATTGCAACAGCACGCGGTCACCCGGCGCGATGCCCAGCCCGCGCAGTCCCGCGGCGGCCCGGTCGGCGCGCTCGTCCAGCTCGGCATAACTCAAGCGCGCGCCGCCCACGGCGTCGAGCACGGCCGTCCGATCGGGCCAGCGCCGGGTCGCGTCGCTCAGGATGGTGTCCAGGGTGCGTCCCGCCCAATACCCCGCCGCGCAGTAGGCGGCGGCCCGATCGGCGGGGAACGGCACGAACCCCTGGAGGGCCCCGTTGAGGGGCGGCTGCCGGGTGTTGGCGGTCATCGGGTCCTCAGGCGGGGGGCGTAGTGGCGGCGATCCGGGAGTAAGGATAGGGTAACCAAAAACTTAGGGCAGCCTTTGCTAATCCAGGGAGGGTTCGTGGTGCGTGCCTCGGCGCGCTCGGAAGGCATCCGGGCAGAGGTGGCCGACCTGCTCGGCCTCGGCGTCGACGACGTCCACCCCGGTACCGATCTCATCGCCCAGGGCCTGGATTCCATCCGGATGATGACCCTCGCGGGCCGCTGGCGCCGCCGGGGAATCGCCGTCGATTTCGCCACGCTGGCCGCCACCCCGACGATCGAGGCCTGGTCAGAGCTGGTTTGCGCGGATGCGCCGGCCGACTTCGCCGAGCACCAAGCCCCGGCGGCGGACACCCCGGGAGAGCCCTTCCCGCTGGCGCCGATGCAGCACGCCATGTGGGTCGGCCGCCAGGACAACCAGCCGCTCGGCGGGGTGGCCGGGCACCTTTACGTCGAGTTCGACGGCGGCCCGATCGACCCCGAACGGCTGCGCGCGGCGGCCACGGCGCTGGCCCGGCGCCACCCGATGCTGCGCGTGCAGTTCCTGCCCGACGGCACCCAATCCATCGCGGCGCCCGCCGGCCGGTTCCCGGTGGCGGTCGAGGACCTGCGCGGCCTGGACGGCGATGGGGTCGACGAGCGGCTGGCCGCCATCCGCGACGCCAAGTCGCATCAGCAGCTCGACGAAGCGGTGTTCGAGCTAGCCCTGACACTGCTGCCGGGCGAACGTTCGCGCTTGCACGTCGATTTGGACATGCAGGCCGCCGACGCCATGAGTTACCGCACCCTGATGGCCGACCTGGCCGCCCTGTATGTGGGCCACGGGCTGCCCGCACTGAGCTACACCTATCCGCAGTATCGCCGCGCCGTGGAGGCGGAGGACGCCCGGTCGCAACCGGCCCGCGACGCCGCCCGACAGTGGTGGGCGCAGCGCATCCCGCAGCTGCCGGACCCGCCGGCCCTGCCCGTCACCGGCGACCGGCGCTCGCGGCGCAGCACCCGGCTCTGGCACTGGCTCGACCCGCGGACCCGGGACGCCCTGTTTTCGCGCGCCCAGGCCCGCGGGCTGACCCCGGCGATGACATTGGCCGCGTCGTTCGCCAATGCCCTGGCGCGCTGGTCGACCACCTCGCGCTTCCTGTTGAACGTGCCATTGTTCGGGCGCCAGCCGCTGCACACCGACGTCGACTCGTTGGTCGGCGACTTCACCTCCTCGCTGCTGCTCGACGTCGACCTCACCGGCACGCGGACCGCAGCAGAGCGGGCGCGGGCCGTGCAGGACGCGATGCGGACCGCCGCCGCCCACTCCGCCTATCCCGGGTTGTCCGTGCTGCGGGACCTTGGCCGTCATCGGGGTGCGCAGGTGCTGGCGCCGGTGGTCTTCACCAGTGCGCTGGGGCTCGGCGACCTGTTCAGCCGCGATGTCACCACCCAATTCGGCGCGCCCGCGTGGATCATCTCCCAGGGCCCGCAGGTGTTGCTCGACGCTCAGGTCACCGAGTTCGACGGCGGCGTGCTGGTGAATTGGGATGTGCGCGAGGGCATCTTCGCCCCGGGCGTCATCGACGCGATGTTCGGCTACCACATCGACGAACTGGTTCGGCTGGCCTCCGCCGACGACAGCTGGGACGCCCCCGGGCCGTCGCCGTTGCCGGACGCGCAGCGCGCGGTGCGCGACGCGGTCAACGGCCGCACCGCCGAGCCCAGCGGAGAAGCGTTGCACGACGGGTTCTTCCGGCAAGCCGAGCAGCGGCCCGACGCGCCGGCAATATTCGCCGGTTCCGGTGACCTCAGCTACGCCCAGCTGCGCGACCAGGTGCGGGCGGTGGCCGGCGCGTTGCGCGCGGCCGGCGTCGGCGCCGGCGACACGGTCGCGGTGATGGGGCCCAAGACGGCCGAGCAGGTGCCCGCGCTGCTGGGCATCCTCAGCATCGGCGCGGTGTACCTGCCCATCGGCGCCGACCAGCCGCGCGACCGCGCGGAGCGCATCATCGAAACCGGCGCGGTGCGGCTGGCCCTGGTGTGCGGCGGGCAGCGGCTGTCGCCGCCCGTGCCGGAGTTGACGCTGGCCGACGTGCTGCGCGGCGAGCCGGCCGACATCGGCTCGGGCAGAATCGATCCCGGTCAGCTGGCCTACGTATTGTTCACCTCCGGCTCGACCGGCGAGCCCAAGGGCGTGGAGGTGACGCACGACGCCGCGATGAACACCGTGGAGTTCATCGCCCGGCACTTCGAGATCGGCCCCGCGGACCGGTGCCTGGCCCTGTCCACCCTCGAAGGCGACATCTCGGTGATGGACATCTTCGTGACCCTGCGGACGGGCGGGTCGATCGTGGTGGTCGACGAGGCGCAGCGCCGCGACCCCGACGCGTGGGCCCGGCTGATCGACGCCCACCGGGTCACCGTGCTGCACTTCATGCCGGGCTGGCTGGAAATGCTGATCGAGGTCGGCCGCGGACGGCTGTCGTCGGTGCGGGTGATCCCGACCGGCGGGGACTGGGTCCGCCCCGAGTTGGCGCGCCGGCTGCGGGCCGAGGCGCCCGACGTTCGCTTCGCCGGCCTGGGCGGTGCAACCGAAACCCCGGTTCACAACACGATTTTCGAGGTCGGCGACCCGAACGCATTGCCGCCCGACTGGACCGCCCTGCCCTACGGCGTGCCGCTGGACAACAACGCCTGTCGCGTGGTCAACGACGCGGGCGACGACTGCCCCGACTGGGTCGCCGGCGAGCTGTGGGTGTCCGGTCGCGGCATCGCGCGGGGCTACCGCGGACGCCCCGACCTCACCGCGGAGCGCTTCGTCGAGCACGCGGGACGAACGTGGTACCGCACCGGCGATTTGGCCAGGTATTGGCCCGACGGCACCCTCGAGTTCGTCGGGCGCGCGGACCACCGGGTCAAGATCAGCGGATATCGCGTCGAGCTCGGCGAGATCGAGGCCGCGATGCGGCGGCTGCCGGGGGTTGCGATTGCGGTGGCCGCCCTGGTCCCCGGATCCGGCGGGTCGGAGGTCCTGGCGGCCGCGGTCTGCCCGGAGAGCTCAGGCGCTGCGGCGCCGACCGCCGAGCTTCTCCGTGCGTCGATGGCCGAACTCGTTCCGGCGCACATGATTCCGCGACACTTCGCGCTCCTGGAGCGCATCCCGTTCACCAGCGCCGGAAAGATCGACCGTCGCGCAGTCGCCCGCGAGCTGGGCGCCGCGGTCTCGCTGTCCGAGCGGACCGGCTTCCGGGCCCCGTCGACGCCGCTGGAATCGGCCCTCGCCGCGCTCCTCGGCGATCTGCTCGGCGCGGATCAAGTCGGGCGCGACGACGACTTCTTCGCGCTGGGCGGGGATTCGGTGCTCGCCACCCAGGCCGTGGGCCGGATCCGGACCTGGCTGGACACCCCGAACATCATGGTCGCCGACATCTTCGCCAGCAGAACCGTTGCGGCCCTTGCCGAATTGCTCACCGGGCGCGAGCCGGACGCGGCACGGCTGGATCAGGTGGCCGAGCTGTACCTGGAAGTCATCCACCTGGATACCGACGCGGTGCTGTCGGCGGCGCATCAGACCGGGAAACCCGGGACGGCGCAATGACTTCCGAACCGCTGCTGAGCAGGCCGACCGAATTCGCGCCGTGGATCAAGCGTGCCGCCGCCCCGACCGCAAGCCGGCGCGCCGGCGCCACCGTCGTGTTTCCGCACGCGGGAGCCGCCGCGGCGGGGTACCGGGCGCTGGCGACCGCCCTGGCCGCGGGCGGTGACACCTACATCGTGCAGTACCCGCAGCGCGCGGACCGGCTGAGCCACCCCGCCCCCGACACCGTGCACGACCTGGCGCAGGGTCTGTTCGACGCGGGCCCGTGGAATAGCGTCGCGCCGCTCAGGCTGTTCGGGCACAGCATGGGGGCCGTCGTGGCGTTCGAGTTCGCCAGGATCGCCGAATCCCACGACATCCCCGTGCAGCGCCTGTGGGTGTCGGCCGGCCCGGCGCCGTCGGCCGTCGCCGCGATGCCGGCCTTGCCCACCACCGACGACGGATTGCTCGCCGACATCGCCGATCTCGGCGGCACCGATCCCGACCTGCTCGCCGACGAAGAGTTCGCCGAGCTGCTGACCACCGCGGTGCGTGCCGACTACCAGGCGGTCAACCGCTACGAGTGCGCCCCCGGCGTGCGCATCAGCGCCGACATCCGCGTGCTGGGGGCGCGCGACGACCACCGCGTCGATCCGGAAGCGTTGCGGCTGTGGGAGAACCACACGGCTGGCGCCTTCGAGCTGTTCCTGTACGACGGCGGACACTTCTATCTCGACGAGCACCTGGATGCCGTCGCGGAACGGGTGAACGCCGATGTCTGAGCGGCCTTACGACGCCGACCCGGTGGTGATCGTCGGCATGGCCGTCGAAGCGCCGGGCGGCATCGACACCGCCGAGGGGTACTGGGAGCTGTTGTCGCAGGGCCGAGAGGCCCTCGGCCCGTTCCCCACCGACCGTGGTTGGCAGGTCCGCGAGCTGCTCGCCGGGTCGCGGCGCAGCGGCTTCAAGGAAATCCATGACCGCGGTGGATTTCTCTCGGGTGCAACGACATTCGACCCCGAGTTCTTCGGCATCTCGCCGCGCGAGGCCGTCGCCATGGACCCCCAGCAGCGCGTTGTGCTTCGGGTGTCCTGGCGCGCGCTGGAAAACAGCGGCATTAACCCCGACGACCTGGCCGGGCACGACGCGGGCTGCTTCGTCGGCGCCTCGGCCACCGGATACGGGCCGCAGATGGCCGGCTTCTCCGAGCACAGCGGCCACCTGCTCGCCGGGACCGCGCTGAGCGTGATCTCCGGCCGGGTCGCCTACACGCTGGGGCTGGCCGGACCGGCGCTGACGGTGGATTCGTCGTGCGCGTCCGCGTTGGCGGCATTCCACGTCGCCGTGCGGTCGGTGCAGAACGGCGACTGCGACCTCGCGCTGGCCGGCGGCGTCAACGTGCTCGGCTCGCCGGGATTCTTCGTCGAGTTCTCCAAGCAACACGCCCTCTCCGACGACGGCCACTGCCGCCCCTACAGCGCCCAGGCCAGCGGCACGGTGTGGGCCGAGGGGGCGGCGATGTTTGTGCTGCAACGCAAATCGGCCGCGCTGCGCGCCGGCCGGCAGGTGGTCGCCGAGGTCCGCGCCACCGCCGTCAACCAGGACGGCCGCAGCGCCGGGCTCAGCGCCCCCAGCGGTGACGCGCAGGTCCGCCTGTTCCGGCGTGCAATGGCGCAGGCCGGGATTCGGCCCGAAGACGTCGGCATGCTCGAGGGCCACGGCACCGGTACCCGCCTCGGCGACCGCACGGAACTGCGATCGCTGGCGCAAACGTACGGCGACACGGCGCCCGGCGGCGGCGCGCTGCTGGGCTCGGTGAAATCCAACGTGGGGCACGCCTTGGCCGCCAGCGGGGCGCTCGGGCTGGCCAAGGTGCTGGTCTCCGCGGAGCACGGGGCGATCCCGCCGACCCTGCACGCCGCGGACCCGAGTCCCGAAATCGACTGGGAGGGCCAGGGTCTGCGCCTGGCGAAGGACCTGACCCCGTGGCCCGCGTTCGGTGGGCAGCGGATCGCGGCGACGTCGGCATTCGGCATCGCCGGTACCAACGCCCACGTGATCGTCTCCCTGCCCGAGGTCGCGTGATGCTGACGTCCCCCCTGCCCGACGCTCGCGTGCCCGTGCTGCTGTCCGCGCACGCCGAGGAGCTGATCGGTCAGGACGCCCGCGCGATCCTGGACCATCTGGACTCCGCGGGCGCCGATGCGGATGTCGCGGCGGTGGCGTCCAGCCTGCTGCGGCTGCGGCGGGTGCGACGGCACCGCGCGGTGGTTCGGGCGGCCGACCGCGCCGAGCTCGTCGCCGGGCTGGCCGCGCTGGCCCGCGGCGCGGAGCACCCGCTGGTCACCCGGTCGTCGATCGGCGTCGCACCGGGGATCGCCTTCGTGTTTCCCGGCCAGGGCAACCAATGGCAATCGATGGGCGCCGAAGCCTATCAACGGCTTCCGGCGTACCGGGCCGAGGCGGACCGATGCGCCCGGGCGTTTTTGGCCGCCGGGCTGCCGTCGCCGTTGCCCTACCTGACCGGGCAAGTCGACCGGGACTGGTCGCGCACCGAGATCCAGGGGGCGCAGTTCGCCCACGCGGTCAGCCTGGCCCAAGAATGGCGATTCCACGGCGTGCTCCCGGCAATCACCTTGGGGCACAGCCTCGGCGAGGTCGCGGCGGCCTACGTCGCCGGAACGATATCGCTGCCCGACGCGGTCGCCCTGGTTGGGGCCCGCGCCACCATCGTCGACCGCTTGACCGGTCACTACGCCATGGCGGTGCTGGGCGCCGGCGTCGACGACGCGGAGTCGTTGATCGGCGAAACGGTTGGCTGGCTGGAAGTCTCGGCGGTCAACGGGCCCTCGTCGACGGTGGTGTCCGGCGACCACGACGCGGTGGCCGCCGCGGTGCGGCGGGCCAGGCAACGCGGCGTGTTCACCCACCATCTGGCCGTGGACTATCCCGGGCACACCAGCGTCCTACGGCCATTGCGTCACCAGCTGGCCGAGCTGGTGCCCCGCTCGGCATTCGGAGACAGCCCGGTGCGATTCGTCGGGTCGACCTTCGGCGCGGAGGTCGGCAGCGACCGCGATTTCGGTGAGTATTGGTATGAAAACCTCTGCAACACCGTGCGGTTCGATCGCGCGGTGGCGGCGGCGCAAGGGCTGGGCGCCACCATCTTCGTCGAGCTGTCCGCGCATCCCGCGCTGCTGTATCCGCTCGCCGACCTCATCGACGAGCGGACGACCCTGGCCGTCGGCTCGGGACACCGCGATTCGACCATCACCGACACGCTCGCGGCCAACATCGCCGCCGTCGCAACCGCCGATCCCGGCTGCCAATGGGCCAACACGATTCCGGGCGGCGTCCGCCGTCCCCTGCGCGGGTTCCCCAACGCGCCCATGCGGGCGGTGCACCTCTGGGCGGCGCCCGAACCGGCGATCGAGACCGCGCCCGCCGCGGCGCTCACGGTCGCCGTCGAGCATTGGCGGCGGGCGGCATCGGCGCCGGCGGGGGGCGCCGACATCGGCTTCCACGGCGCGACCGGCACGTTGGCCCAACGGCTGATCGACGCCGTTGAGGCGCACGACAACTGCCGGGTGGTGTCACCGAACGACGCCGAGATCCTGGTCGTGGCCGCCCCGACATTCGACGAGCCGGAGCCCGCCGCGGCGATCGAGCAGATCGCGCGCCGGCCGGACGCGGGACTACCCGACTACCGCGCGCTGATCGGCCCTCGGTGCCGGGCCGTGTGGCTGCTCACCGCCGGCGCCGAAACCGTCGACCGGCATGACCCCACGGCGCTTCCCGGGCAGGCGGCGCTGGCCGCCATGCATCGCAGCGTCGGCTTCGAGTTCACCGACCAGGCCTTCGGACATCTCGACCTGGCGGGGCGAGACGTCGACGACCCGACGGCGCGCGCCGCGGTCGAGGCGTTGCTCGGCGAGGTGGCCGAGGTGGCGTTGCGGGGCAATGGTTCGCCGCGACGCTACGTGCGAACCTTGCGGGAGTGCCGCGACTCGGGGACCGCGCGCCCCCTCGACGCGGCCGCGCTGGACGACGTGGTGATCACCGGCGGCAGCGGGGCGATCGGCTTGCAGTACGCCCGATACTGCATCGAACGCGGGGCGCGGACCGTGACGCTGTTGAGCCGCAACGGCATCGACGAGCCCACACTGCGCCGGCTTACCGACGGCCACGACGTCGACGTGCGCGCCCCGCGGTGCGATATCACCGACCCGGCCGCGCTGGCCGACGCAGCCGCCGGGCACCCCGGCGCGTCTCTGGTGATCCATACCGCCGGCATCGCCGAGGCCCGCACGCGCGCCGAACTCACCGGCGCCGACGTCGCCGCGGTCTGCGCCGCGAAGGTGCGTGGCCTGGCGGCGCTGGCGGAGATGTGGCCGCTGCGGCCGGATTGCCGAATCCTGGCCTGCTCGTCGGTGTTCGGGGTATGGGGTGGCCACGCGCACGCGGCGTACGCCGCATCCAACCGCATGCTCGACGTCTTGGTCGCCCGGCTGCGCGGCGCGGGCCGCGACTGCGCGGCGATCCGGTGGGGCCTGTGGCAGGCCGCCGGCGTGGTGACGGGCGACGAGATCACCCGCACCGAACGCTCCGGCCTGATCGCGATGGCGCCCGAGCCGGCGATCGAGGCCGGCCTGCGCCGCTACGACGGCGATCCGCTGATCTTCCGCGCGGACTTCGACCGGCTTGCGGTCTTCTTCGAAAGCCAGGGCATGCCAATGCCGTTCACCACCGCCGGGGCCGCCGCCGCGGACGAGGACGGCGCGGCCAAGCCGCTCGGTGAGGTGGTGCGCGCCGAACTGGCCGCGACACTGCACCTGGGGGAGGCGGTCACGATCGACCCGAGCGCACCGCTCATCGACCTCGGCGTGGACTCGTTGCTCGCGCTCGACCTGCGCAAGCGGCTGCGTCGGACGGTCGGAAGGTCGGTCCCAGTCGCGCGCATGCTCGGCGGCATCACCCTCGACGAACTGATCGACGCGTTGCGCGTCGACCCCGGTGACGGGCCGCGACCGGACGCGCCACTCGACACCCCCGAACCGAGAAAGGTTGGACTCCCCGCGTGACGGACACCACCCGAACCGGCGCCCGTCTCGACGACGAGCGCCTGGAACTGTTGCGCCGCAAGATCGCCGAGCGCGGACTGGCCAGACCGGCCGCCGAGGCGCCCGTGGCCGCCAAAGACCAACCGCGCATGTCCGTCGGCCAGCACCGGATGTGGTTCGTGCAGTCGGTGGACCCGGACAGCGCGCTGCTCAACGTCTGTGTGTCCTACCGGGCCACCGGGGTGGTCGACCTCCAGCGATTGCGGCGCGCGGTCGACGCCGTGGCCGCGCGGCACCAGGTGCTGCACACCACCTATGCCACCGGCCCGGACGGCGACCCGTATCCGGTTGTCCGCGAGGAGTTGCGGCCCGAGTGGGCCGAACACGATCTGTCGGAGTTGACCGAGCAAGCCCGGCGGTTGCGGCTGGACGTGCTGGCGCAACGGGACTTCCGCCGGCCCTTCGACCTCGCCAAGGACTCCCCGCTGCGGGTCACGGCGGCGCGCTTGTCGGGCGACGAGCTGATGCTGTTGATCACGGCTCACCACATCGCCTGGGACGACGCCTCGTGGACACCGTTTTTCACCGACCTCACCCGCGCATACACCGACGACCTCGGCGCTCTCCCCGCCATAACCGCACCCGCGCCGGACGAAGCGGCCGATCCCGGCGCGGACTTCGAATATTGGCGGCCCCTGATGGCGAATCTGCCCGAGCCGCTTGAGCTTCCGGGACCCAACGGGTCGGTGGTGCCAAGCACCTGGCGTGCCCAGCGCGCCACCACGCGGTTGGCGGCGGCCACCGTCGACAAGGCCGCGGCGCTGGCGCGCGAGACCGGCGCCACCCCGTACATGGTGCTGATGGCCGCCTTCGCCGCGCTGGTCCACCGCTACACCCAGTCAACGGACTTCCTGGTCGCCGCCCCCGTGCTCAACCGCGGCGTCGGGAGCGAATCCGCCATAGGCTACTACGGAAACACCGTGGTGATCCGGCTGCGGCCGCAGCCCCACCAAACATTCCGGGAGCTACTGGCCCAAACCCGCGACAGCGCGGTTGGCGCCTTCGCCCACTCGCGCGCCGACCTGGACTGGCTGGTGCGCGAGTCCAATCCCGATCGTCGCCACGGCGCCGACCGGATGACGAGGGTGAGCTTCGGGCAGCGAGAGCCCGACGGCGCCGGCTTCTGCCCGCCCGGCGTGCGGTGCGAGCGCGGTGAGTTGCGCGGTCAATTCAACCAGCTGCCATTGAGTTTCATGATCGAGCTGGACCGCTCGGCCGGCGGCGGGTCCGTCGAGGCCGAATACCTGGTCGAGGTGCTTGATCAGCGGCTGGTGGAGCAGCTGCTCCGGCACTACGGCGTATTGCTGGATAGCGCGCTGACCGACCCCGATGCAGCGCTGTCGGCCTGCGCGCTGATGGACGCCGACGACGCCGAGTGGTTGCGCTGGGCCGCGACCGGGGCGGCGTTCGAAACCCCGGCCGCCACCCTGCCCGCGCTGGTCACCCGCCGGGCGGCGCGCTCGCCCGACGCCATCGCCGTCGTCTACGAGGGCCGCGAGTACACCTACCGCGAGATCGACGAAGAGTCGAACCGCCTGGCGCACTGGCTGATCGAGCGGGGAATCGGCACCGAGGACCGCGTGGCGGTGCTGCTGGACAAGTCACCCGAATTGGTCATCACCGCGCTGGGCGTGCTCAAGGCCGGAGCGGTCTACCTGCCGGTCGACCCCACCTACCCCGAGGATCGCCTGACCTTCATCCTGGGCGACGCCGACGCCAAACTGGTGCTGCGCGAGCCGGTCACCGGGCTGTCGCGGTACCCGGCCACGGCGCCGGCCGAACTGCTCCGCCCGCTGAGCCCCGACAACACGGCCTACCTGATCTACACCTCCGGTTCGACCGGCCTGCCCAAGGGTGTTCCGGTGCCGCACAAGCCGATCGCCGAGTACTTCGTCTGGTTCGGCGAGGAGTACCACGTGGACGAAACCGACCGGCTGCTGCAGGTCGCCTCGCCGAGCTTCGACGTGTCCATGGGCGAGATCTTCGGCACATTGATCATGGGCGCCAGGCTGGTGATCCCGCGCCCCGACGGGCTGCGCGACATCGGCTACCTGACCGACCTGCTGAGCCGCGAAGGCATCACCTCGATGCATTTCGTGCCGTCGCTGCTGGGCCTGTTCCTGTCGCTGCCCGGCGTCAGCCAGTGGCGCACCCTGCGGCGCGTGCCCATCGGCGGCGAGGCCCTGCCGGGCGAGATCGCCGACAAGTTCCACGCCACCTTCGACGCGCTGCTGTACAACTTCTACGGACCGACCGAGACCGTCGTCAACTGCACCAGCTTCCCGGTGGAGGGGGCCCAGGGCACCCGGGTGGTGCCCATAGGACGCCCGAAGATCAACACGCAGGTGTATCTGCTCGACAACGCGCTGCGGCCCGTCCCCGCCGGCGTGATCGGCGAAATCTACATCGGTGGAACGCATGTCGCGCACGGATACCACCGCCGGCCCGCATTGACGGCCGAGCGGTTCGTCGCCGACCCGTTCACGCCGGGCGCCCGGTTGTATCGCTCCGGCGACCTCGCCCGCCGCAACGCCGACGGGGACATCGAATTCGTCGGGCGCGCCGACGAACAGGTCAAGATCCGCGGCTTCCGCATCGAGCTGGGCGAGGTCGCCGCCGCCATCTCGGTCGACCCGAGCGTCGGACAAGCCGTCGTGCTGGCCATGGACCTACCCCGGCTGGGCAAGAGCCTGGTCGGATACGTGACGCCCGCCCCGGGCGGCGGCCCGGAAACCGTTGACGTGGAACGCATTCGCGCGCGGGTGGCGGCTGCGCTGCCGGACTACATGACGCCGGCGGCTTACGTGCCGCTCGAGGAGATCCCGATCACGGCGCACGGCAAGATCGACCGCGCCGCACTGCCCCAACCGCAGATCACGGCCGTCACCGAATACCGCGACCCCACCACCGTCACCGAACGCCGCATCGCCGCACTGTTTTCCACGCTGCTCGGTCACGACCGGGTGGGCGTCGACGACTCGTTCTTCGACCTGGGCGGTCACTCGCTGGTGGCCACCAAACTCGTGACCGCGATCCGCTCGGAGTGCGGCGTGGAGTTGGGCATCCGGGAAGTCTTCGAGCTCGCCACGGTGGGCCTGTTGGCGGAGCGGGTCGATCGGCTGAGTTCCGGGGAGCCCAGGCAGGCGCGGCCCAAGCTGATCGCGACCGCGCACGACCAGCCGTTGCCCCTGTCGGCGTCGCAGCTGCGCAGCTGGTTCGCCTATCGCATCGACGGGCCCAGCTGGGTCAACAACATTCCCTTCGCCGCGAAGCTGAGCGGGCCGTGGGACATCGACGCGCTGATCGCCGCCGTCGGCGACGTCGTCGCCCGTCACGAGATCCTGCGCACCTCGTATGTGGAGCTGGACGGCGTGCCTTACCAGGTGGTCGGCCCCGCCGGCGAGGTTCCGGTGCGCCGGGCGACCGGGCCCGACGACGCCTGGCTGCGGGAGCAGCTGGACGTCGAGCGCCAGCACTGCTTCGAGCTGGACCGTGAGCTGCCGGTGCGAATCGCGTTGTTGCGCACCGACGCTGACGCCGCGGACCACGTGCTGTCACTCGTGATCCATCACATCGCCTCCGACCACTGGTCGGCGGGGGTGCTGTTCGCCGACGTGATGACCGCGTACCGGGCCCGCCGGGCGGGGGAGGCCCCGGCGTGGGCGCCGCTTCGGGTGCAGTACGCCGATTACGCGGCCTGGCAGGGCGCGTTCCTGGGCGACGCGGCCGGTCAGGAATCCAGCATCGCCGCGGAGCAGCGGGAGTACTGGAATCGGCAGCTGGCCGGTCTGCCGGAGGACACCGGGCTGCGGCCGGACTTCCCGCGCCAGCCCGTCCCCACCGGGGAGGGCGAATCGGTCGACTTCCGCATCGACGCGGCCACCCGCGCCAAACTCGCCGAGTTGTGCCGCGAGTTGGGCATCACCGAATTCATGCTGCTGCAAACCGCTGTCGCCGTGGTGCTGCACAAGGCGGGCGGCGGCCTCGACATCCCGCTGGGCACCCCGGTTGCCGGACGCCCCGAGTCCGAATTGGACCAACTGATCGGGTTTTTCGTCAACATCCTGGTGTTGCGCAACGACCTGACCGGTAACCCGACCCTGCGTGAACTGCTGACCCGCGCCCGCGAGACGGCGTTGGCCGCCTACGCGCACCAGGATCTGCCCTTCGACCGGGTGGTCGACAGCGTCAGCCCGGTGCGCTCGCTGTCGCGCAATCCGCTGTTCCAGGTCGTAGTGCACGTCCGCGACCACCTGCCCGCCACGCGAGTGATCGAGCAGGCCCCCGACGGCGGGCAGGACACCGTGTGCACCTCGCTCGACCCCGTGTTCGACATGGCGCACGCGGATCTCAGCGTCAACTTCTTCGGCACCGACGGCACCGGCACCTCGGCGGGCATCGGCTACAACGGCAACCTGATCTTCCGCACCGAGCTCTACAGTAGGACCACCATCGAGCGCCTGGCCGGCTGGCTGACCCGGGTGGTCACCGAGTTTGCCACCGACGTGGATCAGACGTTGCGGGACGTGCAGCTGATCGGCGCCGAAGACCGGCGGCGCATGCTGCAGGACTGGAGCCGGGGCGAGTTGCCGCCGCACGACCGGCCGCGCACCATCGGAGAATTGCTGCGGCCCAGCCGAAGCCTGGGGCCCGACCGGATCGCGGTGCGATGCGGCGGTGAGCGCATCGATTACCCTGCGCTGCACCGCCGTTCGGACAACCTGGCGGCCCTGCTCGCAGGCCACGGCGTGGGGCCCGGGACGCTGGTCGGGCTCTCGACCCGGCGGAGCATCGACCTCGTGGTGGCGCTGGTCGCCATCATGAAGGCCGGCGCCGGTTACTTCCCCATCGACCCCGGCTACCCGCCGGCGCGCAAGCAGTTCATGCTTGACGACGTCGCGCCGCCGGTGGTGCTGGCCACGGCCGAAGCGCTCGACGGCATGCCCGACGTCGCCGGCGTCGCCGTCATCTCACTGGACGACCCGCGGGTGCGGGCCGCGATCGAGAACGGGGAAGTCGATCCCCGGGCGGCCTGGCTGCCGCTGCCGCACCCGGACGACCCGATGTACCTGGTCTTCACGTCGGGCTCCACCGGCAAGCCGAAGGGGGCGGTCGGCACCCATCGGTCGATGGCCTCCCGGCTGGACTGGCAGCTGCGGCACTACCCGCCGCGGACCGACGACGTCCGATTGGCCCAGGCCTCGATCACGTTCCTCGAGGGCGGGATGGAGATGCTGGCCGGATTGGCGGCCGGCGCCACCATGATCCTCGCCGACGACGCCGAACACCGTGACCCGGAAGCCCTCGGGGACTTGATGATCCGGCATTCGGTCGCCCAGGTGACCGCCGTGCCGAGCCTGGTCTCGGCGCTGGTCGACAGCCGGCCCGAGGCGCTGCGAGCGCTGTCCCGGCTGGTGTGCGGCGGGGAGCCGGTGAGCGCCTCGCTGCTGCGGCGGCTGGTGTCGGTGTGCGCCGGTGCCGACGTCGAGCTGTTGAACAACATCGGTTCGACCGAAACCTCCGGTGCGGTGTCCCGCGGGCGGCTCGCGCCGCCGAATCCGCTTGTCGGCAGGCCCGTTCCGGGTGCGGACGCCTACCTGCTCGACGACGGCTTGCGGCCGGTTCCCGTCGGAGTGGTGGGCGAGCTGTATTACGCGGGCGACCAGCTGGCCCGGGGGTACTGGCGGCGGCCGGCGCTGACCGCATCCCGGTTCGTGGCCAATCCGTATGCCCGCCGGCCCGGTTCGCGCCTGTATCGCAGCGGCGACCTGGCCCGGTGGACCGAGGACGGCCTGCTCGAGTTCGTCGGGCGCTCCGACCACCAGGTGCAGGTGCGCGGTTTCCGCGTCGAGCTGGCCGAGGTGGAGGCCGCGCTGGCGGGGGCTGACGGCGTCGCCGCCGCGGCGGCGCGCACCTGGGAAGTGCACGGCGGCACCTCCCTGGCGGGATACGTTGTGCCCCAACGTCCCGTCGTCGACGACGGTGATAAGGCGGCGTTCGCGGCCGAGGTGCGCGCCGCGATCGCCACCCTGCTGCCCGGCTACATGATGCCCTCGTCGCTGACCGTGCTCGACGCGCTGCCCAAGACGGAGTCCGGCAAGCTGAACCGGCCCGGGCTGCCACGGCCGGCGGTCAGCACCGGTGGGCAGGCCGAACCGTCGCGCACCGACACCGAACGGGCGCTGGCCAAGGTGTTCGCCGAGTTGCTCTCGACTCCCGAGGTGGGGCGGTCCGACGACTTCTTCGCCCTCGGCGGCGACAGCATCCTGTCGGTTCAGCTGGCCGCGCGGGCGCGGGCCGTCGGACTGGCGATCAGCCCCCGGATGATCTTCGAGAACCCGACCGTGCGGCAGCTGGCCGCGGCCGTCGACGCCCTAGGCGACAAGGACATTGATGCGGGTTCGTTCGACGAGCCGGCCGACACCCGCTTCGCGCCGATGACCGCGTCCGGGCTGTCGGCCGACGATTTGGCGGCCGTGACGCAGCTGTGGTCGTCGTCGCGGGACGGGACGCCATGACGACGACCGAAGATGTCGCGCCCGACATCGAGGACGTGATGGCGCTGAGCCCGCTGCAAGAGGGCTTGTACTCGCTGACCACGCTCGCCGAATTCCGCGACGGGGAGGCCGATGACCCGTACGTGATCGGCATGGCCGCCGACGTTTCCGGCGCGCTGGACGTCGCGCTGTTACGGGGCTGCGCGGCAAAGATGTTGGCGCGCCACCCCAACCTGCGGGCCAGCTTCTTCAGCCGGGGCATCGCACGCCCCGTGCAGATCGTGCCGTCGAGGGTCGACCTGCCCTGGCGCACGGTCGCCGCCGCGCCCGAGGATGTGCGGGCACTCGAGGCCGGCGAACGCCGACGGCCGTTCGACCTGGAACGCGGGCCGGCCATCCGCTTCCTGCTCATCGAATTGCCCGATGCGCGATGGCGATTGGTGCTCACCGCCCATCACATCGTGATCGACGGCTGGTCGTTGCCGGTGTTCGTCAATGAGATGATGACGTTGTATCAGGCGGGCGGCGACGTGGCGGCGCTGCGGGCCGCCCCGCGGCCGTACCGCGACTACATCGGCTGGCTGTCGAGCCGGGATCCGCAGGCCAGTCAACAGATCTGGTGTCAGCACCTGGCGGGCCTGCCCGGCCCCACCCTGTTGTCCGCCGCGCTCGGCTCCAGCGAGGGCGGGCGGTCCGGGCTGCCCCGGACCACCGAACTGCGGATGCCCGCCGAGGACACCGCGCGGTTGGTCGAGGAGAGCCGGTCCCGCGGCATCACCGTCAACACCCTGATGCAGATGGCGTGGGCGGTGGTGTTGTCCCGGCTGACCGACACCGACGACGTGGTTTTCGGGGTCACGGTATCCGGCAGGCCGCCCGAACTGACCGGCGTGGAGACCATGATCGGCCTCTTCATCAACACCGTCCCCCTGCGGGTGCGGCTCGACCCCGCCGCGGCGGCCGGTGAACAATGCCGGGCGGTGCAGCGCAGCGCCGCGCTGCTGCGCGAACACGGTTACCTCGGGCACGCGCAGCTGCGGGCGCTGGGCGGGGTCGGCGAGATGTTCGACACCCTGCTGGTTTACGAGAACTTCCCGCTGGACGGGCTCACGGCCTCAACCGAATTGACCGCCGCCGGTGCGACTTTCCGGCCCTCCGCGCTGCAAACGTTGTCGCACTTCCCGATCACCATCGCCGCCCACATGGAAGCCGGCGAACTGGTGGTGCTCATCGAGGTCATCGAGGGTGCGCTGGGCGCCACCCCCGCGGCCGCCTTCGGGCGGCGGGTCCTGACCACGGCCGAGCGCCTGCTGCGCGACTGGGAGCGCCCGCTGCGCGACGTCAGCGTCCTCTTCCAGGACGAGGTCGTCCCGCCGCGCGCGGCCGGAGCGCTCCCGGCGCCGCCCGTCGGGATCCACGCCCGATTCGCCGAAGTCGCCCGCAGGACCCCGGACCGCCCGGCGGTCAACTGGGCCGGCGGCACGCTGACCTACCGCGAGCTGGATGCCCGCACCGACGGGCTGGCCGCCCGGCTCGCCCGACACGGCGTGCGGCCCGAAACCCCGGTCGGTATTCGGCTTTCCCGCGGCCCGCAGTACGTCGCCGCGATGCTCGCCGTGCTCAAAGCCGGCGGCGCGTGCGTCCCGATGGAACCCGCGACGCCCCCGCAACGGGTGGACTCCATCCTGCGGCAGACCGGCGCGTCGATCGTGATCGACGACGACTGGCTGGCGACCGGCGAACCCGCCGACGGCGACTTTCGCCCGGCCGGCGTGGCACCCGGGCAGGCGGCGTATGTCGTCTTCACGTCGGGGACGACGGGAGAACCCAAGGGCGTCATCGGAACTCACGCGGCGGTGGGCGCCTACGCCGACGACCACCTGGCCGCCGTGCTGCGACCGGCGGCCGCCCGACTGGGCCGACCACTGCGTGTCGCGCACGCATGGTCGTTCGCGTTCGACGCCGCCTGGCAGCCGCTGGTCGCGCTGCTCGACGGCCACGCGGTGCACATCGTGGACGAACACACCCAGACCGACGCCGAGGCGCTGGTCGCGACGATCGCCGAGCACGGCATCGACATGATCGACACCACCCCGTCGATGTTTGCCCAACTCGCCGCGTGCGGTTTGCTCAGCACCGTCCCGCTCGCCGTGCTGGCGCTGGGTGGGGAACCGCTCGGCAAACCGGCGTGGGAGCTGATCCGCGCCGAGTGCGCACGCGCGGGGATGACGGCCTACAACTGCTACGGGCCCACCGAAACCACCGTTGAGGCCATCGTCGCCGCGATCCCGGAGCACGACGAGCCGTCGATCGGGCGGCCGACCCAGCACACCCGCGGTTACGTGCTGGACTCCGCGCTGCGTCCCGTGCCGTTCGGCGCCACCGGCGAGCTGTATCTGGCCGGCGCCCAGCTGGCCCGCGGGTATCTCGGCCGTCCCGCGGAGACCGGCCACCGCTTCACCGCCGACCCCTTCGCGCCCGGTGAACGGATGTACCGCACAGGCGATTTGGTACGTCGCGGCCCGGACGGTTCGCTGCAGTACGTGGGCCGCGCGGACGCCCAGGTGAAGATCCGCGGTTACCGCGTCGAACCGGGCGAGATCGCGGCCGCGCTCGAATCACACCCCGGCGTGTGGCGCGCGGGCGTGCTGGTCCGCCGCGGGCCCTCGGGCGCGCGGCTGACCGCCTACGTGGTCGCGTCCGACGCCGCGCCGCACCCGCCGTCGGCGGCGCAACTGCGCGGCATGCTGGCATCGCGGTTGCCGCGCTACATGATCCCGCAGCGCATCGTCGCGGTCGACGAAATCCCGCTGACCGTCAACGGCAAGCTGGACGAGGCCGCGCTGAGCGCGTTCGACGTCGCCGAGGCGGATACCGGCGGCGCCGAACCCGAGACTCCCACCGAAGCCGCGCTGGCCGAACTGCTGTCGGAGCTGCTGGCTCAGCCGCGAGTCGACGTGGCCGCCGATTTCCTGCAGCTGGGCCTGGACAGCATCGTGGCGCTGTCGGTGGTGCAGGCGGCCCGGGCGCGGGGGATCGCCCTGCGCGCCCGGCTCATCCTCGAGTGTGCCAACATCCGGGAGCTGGCGGGGGCCATCGATGCCGAAACCCTCATCGCCACAAGCGATGTCGAGCGCAGCGCCGAGTCCATGCCGGTGCTGCCCAACGGTCGTTGGCTTTACGAACACGGCGAGCCGCGGCGGCTGGCGCAGACCGAAGCCATCCGGCTGCCCGCCGACGTCAGCCGCGAGCAACTCGACACCGCGCTCGCCAGCATCGTGGACGGTCACGAGGTGCTGCGCACGCGACTGGACCGCGCCGCGATGACCCTGGTTCCGGCGCAACCCGCCGAGATCCTCACCGAGGTGGCCGTGACGGACGACCTGCACGCGGCGGTGCCCGAACACGTCGCGCGGGCCGTGGACCGCCTCGATCCGCAGCGCGGAGCGCTGCTTGCCGCGACGTGGCTCCGCCCGCCGACCGGGCGAAGCGTCCTGTTGCTGACCGCCCACGTGCTCGCGATGGATCCGGCGTCGTGGCGGGTGGTCCTCGGCGAATTGGACGCCGCCCTAACGGCTTTGGTCGCCGGCCGCTCGCCGGCACCGATCCGCGAGCACACCAGCTACCGGCGCTGGGCCGGTGCGCTCGTCGAGCGCGCCCGCGGGCTGGACACGGTGCAATTCTGGGCCGCCCAGTCCGACGGCGACGACCCGGACCTCGGCGCGCGACGGGTCGATCCGGCCCGTGACCGCGCCCGCGATCTGAACGTCCGGATGATCGCCACCGATGCCGACATCACCCGCCGGCTGCTGGACTCCGGGCTGCCGTTGCCGCACCTGCTGATCGCCGCCACCGCGGCGACGGTGACGCGGTGGCGGCGCTCCCGCAACCAGGCCACGCCGCCGCCCCTGCTGGCGCTCGAAACACACGGGCGCGCAGACGCTCTGGTCGACGGGTCGGGCGCGCACGGCATCGACACCGGTGACACCGTCGGGCTGCTGAGTTCCATCTACCCGATGCGGGTGCGCTCGGCCGACCCGCGAGCCGTGGGCGAGCAGCTGGCGGCCATCCCGGGTGACGGGCTGGACTACGGGTTGCTGCGCTACCTGCGCGCCGACACCGCCGAACGCCTCGCCCCGTTGCCGGCGCCGCAACTTTTGCTGAACTACCTCGGCGCCGCCCACGCCGGCGGCGGCGCCGCGCTGACGCTGGAACGTGAACTGCTCGCCGGGGTGTCGCCGCAACCGGAACCGGAGCTGGCGGTGCGCCACGAGCTCACCATCGTGGCCGCCATGCTGACGTTCGACGGCCAGCGGGTGCTGGCCGCGCAGTGGCGCGCGCTGCCCGACATCCTCGGCGAGGCCGATCTGGCCGAACTGCAACACCTTTGGATCGAATCGCTGCGGGAGATGGTGACATGAGCACACTTGCGATCCTGGGCGCGGGCGCCAAGGCGGTGGCCGTCGCCGCCAAGGCGTCCGTGCTGCGCGACATGGGCGTCGACGCCCCCGAGGTGATCGCGGTCGAACGCATCGGCGTCGCGGCCAACTGGCAGGCCAGCGGCGGTTGGACCGACGGGGCGCACCGGCTGGGCACCAGCCCGGAGAAGGACGTGGGATTCCCCTACCGCTCGGCGCTGGTCCCGCGCCGCAACGCCGAACTCGACGAACGGATGACCCGCTACAGCTGGCAGTCCTACCTGATCGCCACGGCGTCGTTCGCCGAATGGATCGACCGCGGCCGACCGGCGCCCACCCATCGCAAATGGAGCCAGTACCTGGGTTGGGTGGCCGACCACCTGGGCCTCGACGTGGTGCGCGGCGAGGTGGAGCGGCTGGCCGTCAACGGCGAGAAGTGGGCGCTGCACACCCACGAGACCACCGTGGCGGCCGACGCCCTGATGATCACCGGGCCCGGCCAGGCCGAGAAGTCGCTGCTGCCCGGCAATCCGCGCATGCTGTCGATCGCCCAGTTCTGGGACCGCGCCGCGGGCCACGACCGGATCACCGCCGAACGGGTGGCCGTCATCGGCGGCGGTGAGACGGCGGCGTCGATGCTCAATGAGCTGTTCCGGCACCGGGTTTCGACCATCACCGTCATTTCGCCGCAGGTGACGCTGTTCACCCGGGGGGAGAGCTTCTTCGAGAACTCGCTGTTCTCCGACCCCACCGACTGGACCGCCCTGACGCTGGCCGAACGCCGCGACGCGCTCGCCCGCACCGACCGCGGCGTGTTCTCGGCCAACGTGCAGGAAGCCCTGCTGGCCGACGACCGCATCCGGCACCTGCGGGGCCGGGTGGCCCACGCCGTGGGCCGCGACGGGCAGATCCGGCTCACCCTGTCCACCAACCGCGGCAGCGAGAACCTCGAGACGGTGCACGGTTTCGATCTGGTCATCGACGGATCGGGGGCCGATGCGCTGTGGTTCACGTCCTTGTTCGGCCAGGACGTGCTCGACCTGCTGGAGCTCGGCCTGGGCGGCCCGCTGACGGCCGATAGCCTGCAGGAAGCGATCGGCTATGACCTGGCGGTCAGCGACGTCACGCCCAAGCTGTTCCTGCCCAACCTGTCCGGGCTGACGCAGGGGCCGGGGTTTCCGAACCTCAGCTGCTTGGGATTGCTGTCCGACCGGGTACTAGGAACCACTGGGGGCTTAATGGGGGCGCCCAAGCACACGACAAGGAGACGCGATGAGCATCAACCCCTTCGATGACGAGAACGGCACCTTCTTCGTCCTCGTCAACGACGAGGACCAGCACAGCCTGTGGCCGAGCTTCGCCGACAAGCCGGCGGGGTGGCGGGTGGTGCACGGCGAGGCCAGCCGCGAGGAGTGCCTGGAGTACATCGAGAAGAACTGGACCGACATCCGGCCCAAGAGCCTCCAGGAATCGATCAAGCGCCGCTGACGCGGCGTAGCCGTAGCGCCGCCGTAACGTGACCGGCCCGAGACGCAATCGCCGGCGACACCGTGCACACTTACACCAACTACACCGTGGTCACGCGGAACCGTGTGGGGGACAAGATCACTGACTTCCCGACATGGTGCGCGCGTATCGAAGGGGGAACCGTGAGGACCGTTAAAACTCTTGCCACCGGCGTGGCGGCGTTCGCCGTCATAGGGGGAGCCGCCGGTGGCGGTTTCGTCGCCGCACCGATGGACCAGGTGCAACTGGCCGCGTTCGGCGCGCCGTTGCCGCAGGACCCGCCACCGCCGCCCCCGGCGCCCGGCGCCCTGCCGACGCCGGAGCAGCTGTCGACCCTGTGCAACCAGGCCACCGACCCGGGCGTCTCGTATACGACCAAGAACAACCTGGTGGAAAACGGCATCAGCCCCGACGAGGGCCACGTGGCCGACCACGATCTGCGAAAGGCGTACCGCAACGGGAACTTCCCGGAGACGTTCGCCGTGACGAACATCGCGCCGGCCGGCCCGAACCTGGCCCAGGCCGACGTCGCCATCTCGGGACCGAAGTTCGCCGGCCCGGTGCAAAAGCACCTGGTGTTCGTCAACCAGGGCGGCAACTGGATCCTGCAGCACGACGCCGCGATCGCCCTGATCCAGGCGGCGACTGCCACCAACTAGGTGGCCGGTATTCTGGGCGCCCACACAGCCGGCGCACAGGTTGTGCATGTTGTCTTCCTAAGGCGCGGCCGTAACGTGGCCGTGCCGAGACGCGAAACAACAGGAGTAGCAGGCGCGCTGACACCACACCAAATGTGTGGATCCGGTTCAGGCTCGCGCCCGTCGAAGGGGGAACCATGAAGACCGTCAAGTTGCTCGCCACCAGCGTGGCAGCGTTCGCCGTCATCGGGGGTGCGGCCGCGGGGCTGGCTTCCGTCGCGACGCCGATGGACCAGGTGCGGTTGAGCGCTGTCGGCGCGCCGCTGCCGCAGGACCCGGCGCCGACCGCCGACGTCCCGACGGCCGACCAGCTGACCGGCGTGCTGAACAGCCTGGCCGACCCGAGTGTTTCGTTCGCCAGCAAGAGCAACCTGGTTCAGGGTGGCATCAGCGGCATCGAGGCGCACGTGGCCGACAAGAAGCTGCAGAAGGCGGCCAAGAACGGCGACCTGCCGTTGTCGTTCGACGTCACGAACATCCAGCCGGCCGCGGCCGGCTCGGCCACCGCCGACGTCGCGGTCTCCGGTCCGAAGCTGACGTCGCCGGTCACGCAGAACGTCACGTTCGTCAACCAGGGCGGCTGGGTGCTGTCCCGGGCGTCGGCGATGGAGCTGCTGCAGGCCGCCGGTCAGTGATCGGCGCGCAGCGCGCGCAGGTCTGATCGGGCGACGCGGACGGGGTCGGCCAGCACGTCGATCGAGGCGACCAGGCCGTCGCGCACCACGAAGCCCATGATCGCCGTAGCCCGCCCGTCGACGAAGATGACCGCGCCGGCCGCCCCGTTGACCGTCGCGGCGCGCACCTCGCGATCGGGACCCGCGTAGGCGCGGGCCAGCCGCGCCACCGCGGACGCGCCCTGGGTGCGGAAACCGGCGGTGCCGCGGCCGAAGTCGCCGCGCAGTACCACGTCGGGATGCAGCACCGCCACCAGGCGGTCGAAGTCGCCGCTGCGGCCCGCCGCGAAGAACGCGTCGACGGCCTCCCGCTGGGCGGCCACGTCGCCGTCGGGGGCCGGATCGGCCTCCTCGATGCGCCGGCGGGCCCGGCTGGCCAGCTTGCGGGTGGCCTCCGGCGTCCGGCCGACGATCGGGGCGATCTGGTCGAACGGCACCGCGAAGACGTCGTGCAGCACGAACGCCAGCCGCTGCTCGGGCGGCAGGGTGTCCAGCACGACGAACAACGCCAGCCCGACCGCGTCGGCCAGCATCGCGCGGTGCTCGGGGTCGAATTCGCCCTCGGCGTCCACGATCGGGTCCGGCAGCGCGACGCCCAGCCCCTCGCCCGCGTGGGCCCGGCGGTCGCGCAACATGTTCAGGCAGATGCGGGCCACCACGGTCGTCAGCCAGGCGTCCAGGTTGGCGATGCCGTCGGCGCCGCTGCCGCTGAGCCGCAGCCACGCTTCCTGCACGGCGTCCTGGGCGTCGTCGATCGAACCCAGCATGCGGTAGGCGATCGCGCCCAGCTGCGGCCGCGCCGCCTCGAACCGCGCGGTGATCGACGCGTCCAAGCTCATGTGGCGCCCGCGTCGGGCAGGGCGCAGACCTGGTTGCCGGAGAAGCCGGACGAACCGATGCCGAGCGCGAGGTTGAAGCGGGCGCGCAGGTTGCCCAGCGTGATGACGTGGGTGAGCCCGACGAGTTGGGCGGTGTCGAAATGCGCACGCAGCGCGTCGAATAGCTCGTCGCTGACCTCGACGGGGGTGCGGCTGACCGCGGTGGCGTATTCGAGGATCAGCTTGTCGAGCTCGGAAAAGCATGTGGCGCTTCGATAGTTGGCCAGTGCGAGCAGTTCCTCGTCGGTCATGCCCCACTGGCGGGCGATCTGCGAACCGAGGTCGATGCAATACTCGCAGCGCACCGTCGTCGCCGCCTTGAGCTCCGCGAGCGCGCGGTGGCGCGGGCTGAGCACGTCCAGCTTGGACTCGGCCTGTTCGAGCTTGCCGTAGGCGTTGAGCAGCCGGGGGATGTGCGCGTACATGCGCAGCGGTTCCAGCATCCCGGCCGTTTCGAGGCCGGTCATCTGGGCCAGCTTGCGCTTGGTGAAGAAGAAGGCGATCTTGGCGCCCAGGCCGGCGTCGCGGTCGGAGACCCCTTGCAACCGGGACATGGCGACCCTCCTAGCAAGTTGCGGTGTGAACCAACGTCCTCACTGAGTCGACACCCCGCGCCCGGCAAACGTGACCGGCTATCGGGGCGGCCCGGGCGCCATGTCCATGTCGAACACCCGGGCGTGCAGCACGGTGCGGTTTCGCAGCGCCGCCCGGACCGCCCGGTGCAGCCCGTCCTCGAGGTAGGTGACGCCCTTCCACCGCACCGCGTGCGGGAAGAGGTCGCCGTAGAAGGTGGAGTCCTCCGACAGCAGACGATCGAGCGCGAGCACCGTCGTCGTGGTGACCAGTTCGTCGAGCCGGATCTGCTGCGGCGGAATCTGGGACCAGTCCCGGTAGGACAGCCCGTGCTCGGGATACGGCTTGCCGTCGCGCACGCCCTTGAAAATCATTGCGTGATCTTCCCCGACGCGTTGCTATGACCCGACCGGTTCATGCTGGACAGGCTAGCCGCAAGAAGCGCCGCCGGCGTCCAAGCCGCCGGTAATGCCGACGGCGGCCGCGACCGCCCGCGCCGGCAAGCGGCCGCTGGTCACGGTCAGCACGGTTTGCGACCCGTAAAATGAACCCGGTCAGGGCGCTGCAGGGAGGTGACCACGAGTGGGAAGTGCCGACGAACGTCGCTTCGAGGTGCTGCGTGCCATCGTCGCCGATTTCGTTGCCACCAAGGAACCCATCGGTTCCAAGACGCTGGTGGAGCGTCATAACTTGGGCGTCTCGTCGGCGACCGTCCGCAACGACATGGCGGTGCTGGAGGCCGAGGGCTACATCACCCAGCCGCACACCAGCTCCGGGCGCGTGCCCACCGAGAAGGGTTACCGCGAGTTCGTGGACCGCCTGCACGACGTCAAGCCGCTGTCCGCGGCCGAGCGCAGCGCGATCCTGAGCTTCCTGGAATCCGGCGTCGACCTGGACGACGTGCTGCGCCGGGCGGTCCGCCTACTGGCCCAGTTGACCCGGCAGGTGGCCGTGGTGCAGTACCCGACGCTGACCTCGTCGACCGTGCGCCATCTGGAAGTGATCGCGCTGACCCCGGCCCGGCTGCTGATGGTGGTCATCACCGACACCGGTCGGGTGGACCAGCGCATCGTCGAACTCGGCGACGTCATCGACGACCACCAGCTGGCCCAGCTCCGCGAGATGCTGGGCCAGGCGCTGGTCGGCAAGAAGCTGTCGGCCGCCTCGATCGCGGTGGCCGACCTGGCCGGGAACCTGCGCGCCCCCGACGGCCTGGGCGACGCCGTCGGCCGCTCGGCGACGGTCTTGCTGGAGCAGCTGGTGGAACACACCGAAGAACGGTTGCTGATGGGCGGGACCGCCAACCTGACCCGCAACGCCGCCGATTTCGGCGGCTCGTTGCGCTCGATCCTGGAAGCGCTCGAGGAGCAGGTGGTGGTGCTGCGGTTGCTGGCGGCCCAGCAGGAAGCCGGTAAGGTGACGGTGCGCATCGGCCATGAGACGGCCGCCGAGCAAATGGCCGGCACCTCGATGGTGACCACCGCCTACGGCACCTCCGACACCGTGTTCGGCGGAATGGGTGTGCTGGGGCCCACCCGGATGGACTATCCGGGAACTATCGCCAGCGTCGCCGCGGTTGCCCTATATATCGGCGAAGTCCTGGGTGCTCGATGAACGCGCACCCGCACTATGCGCAGGCGCGGGATAAGGACCAGGTTTAGGAGAGTCAGGCGTGGCACGCGACTATTACGGGCTGCTCGGCGTGAGCAGAAACGCCAGCGATGCGGACATCAAGCGCGCGTACCGCAAGCTGGCGCGCGAGCTGCATCCCGACGTCAACCCCGATGAGGGCGCGCAGGCGAAGTTCAAGGAGATCAGCGTCGCCTACGAGGTGCTGAGCGACCCCGAGAAGCGGCGCATCGTCGACCTGGGCGGCGATCCGATGGAAAGCGCCGCCGCGGCGGGCGGCGGCTTCGGGGGCGGCTTCGGCGGGTTGGGCGACGTGTTCGAGGCCTTCTTCGGTGGCGGCTTCAGCGGCGGGGCGACCTCGCGCGGCCCGATCGGCCGGGTCCGGCCGGGCTCGGACTCGCTGCTGCGGATGCGGCTCGACCTCGAAGAGTGCGCGACCGGGGTCACCAAGCAGGTCACCGTCGACACGGCGGTGCTGTGCGACCGCTGCCAGGGCAAGGGCACCAACGGCGACTCCGTGCCGGTCCCGTGCGACACGTGCGGCGGGCGCGGCGAGGTGCAGACGGTGCAGCGGTCCCTGCTGGGCCAGGTGATGACCTCGCGGCCCTGCCCCACCTGCCGCGGCGTCGGAACGGTCATCCCCGACCCGTGCCACCAGTGCATGGGCGACGGCCGGGTCCGCGCCCGCCGCGAGATCAGCGTCAAGATCCCCGCCGGTGTCGGCGACGGCATGCGGGTGCGGCTCGCCGCCCAGGGCGAGGTCGGGCCCGGGGGAGGGCCGGCCGGCGACCTGTACGTCGAGGTGCACGAGCAGGCCCACGACGTCTTCGTCCGCGAAGGCGACGACCTGCACTGCACGGTGTCGGTCCCCATGGTCGACGCGGCGCTGGGCGCCACCGTGACCATCGACGCCATCCTGGACGGCATCAGCGAGATCACCATTCCGCCTGGCACGCAACCGAATTCGGTCATCACGTTGCGCGGCCACGGGATGCCCCACCTGCGGTCGGGCACCCGGGGCGATCTGCACGTCCACGTCGAGGTGTTGGTGCCCACCCGGCTGGACCACCACGACACCGAACTGCTGCGTGAGCTCAAGAACCGGCGCAGCCGCGACGTTCCCGAGGTCCGCTCGACCCACGCCGGCGGCGGCCTGTTCAGCCGGCTGCGCGAAACCTTCACCGGGCGCTAGCCTTCTCGGTTCGCCGAGCCACCCCGATGGTCGCCACCCTCTTCTACGTCGACGCGCTGCCCGATGTCGGCGAGTTGGCCGTCGTCGACGGCGACGAGGGGTTTCACGCGGCGACCGTGCGGCGGATCCGGCCCGGTGAGCAGCTGCTCCTCGGCGACGGCGCCGGGGGCCTGGCGCACTGCGACGTCGAGCACGCCGGCCGCGACGGCCTGCGCGCCCGGGTGCTTCAGCGTTGGAGCGTCGCGTCCGGTCGCCCGGCGGTGACGGTGGTGCAGGCGCTGCCCAAATCGGAACGCTCCGAGCTGGCCATCGAATTGGCCACCGAGGCGGGCGCCGACGCATTCGTCGCCTGGCAGGCAGCCCGGTGTGTGGCGAATTGGCAGGGCGGTCGCGTGGACAAGGGCCTGCGCCGGTGGCGCGCCGTCGCCCGGTCGGCGGCCCGGCAGTCGCGCCGGGCGCACATCCCGGCGGTCGACGGCGTGCTGTCCACCGCCGAGCTGACGCGGCGGGTCCGCGAGGCTGTGGCCGGCGGTTCGGTGGTGCTGGCCCTGCACGAATCGGCCCCCGGTCGGCTCGCGGATTCCCATGTCGCGCAAGCTGATTCGCTGTGGCTGGTGGTCGGCCCGGAGGGCGGCATGGCGCCGGAGGAGGTCGCCGCGTTGACCGACGCCGGCGCGGTCCCCGTGCGCCTCGGCCCCCAGGTGTTGCGGACGTCGACCGCGGCCGCGGTGGCGTTGGGCGCGATCGGCGCGCTCACGCCCCGATGGGACGCTGCCGGCTTGGACGGCGGTGTCGGCGGCGCCGCCTCAGAAAACGCTTAGCTGGCGCGCGATCTCGAGGTTTGCCCGGTCTCCGTGCGCTTGCACCCCGAGGGCTTCCCACGTTCCGCGCTGGGTGACCCATCGCACGAATGCGTCCGCGGCCGAGGCGATTTGGGCTGTCGCGTCGCCGGTGCCGATGGACAGCGTCCGATCGCAACCGTCGGTGAGGCGGATCTCCACCGCGCCGCCCAAGCGCCCCAGGAGGCCGGCGTTCTGTTGGGGCAACGCCGACTCGATCCAGTCCACCGTCGGTTCCAGCCGCAACGCATCCGAAGCGGGGGGTTCCGCCCGCAGCGGGCCGTCCGGCTGCAGCAGGTCGTATCTGATGTGGACGTAGTGCTCGAAGGCGAACGCCGCCGGGATCTCCGATGCCGGATACGTCCCGACATCGCCGAGTGGCACCTCGAAGTCCTGATCCGCCGCGGCCGCGAGGACCTCGAGGCCCTTCGAGCTGACGGATTCGTAGTCGTCCACAATCTCCCGCGACGTCATGCCGCGACGCGATTCGACGTACAGGTCCGCCGCGCGCTCCGCCGGCAGGCCCTTCGGATCGGGCAGGTGCGACGGGTCGACCGCCAGCCAGAAACTGCATGCCATGTGGGACACGACGTCGCGCAGCGACCACCCGGGGCAGCCACTGGCCTGCGCCCAGTCGGAGTCGTCCAACGAACGAAGGATCGCCAGCAGCGCCTCGCGGTCCGCCTCGACGGCCTGTATCGCAGAGTTCATCGTCAACCGTGTCCCTTCCTTGGATTCGGCCGTCCCGCTGCTATCTTCAGAGCGAGATTCATACGGTATGTATGAACCTACATACAGTATGTATGAAAGGCAATGGCTTGACCGACGAACGGCGGACCCAGGCGGAGCGCTCCGCGGAAACGCGGGAGGCGCTGGTCTCGGCGGCGCGGCCGTTGTTCGCTGCCCAGGGTTTCTCGGAGGTGGCGCTCGAGGCGATCGTGCGCGCGGCGGGCGTGACCCGCGGCGCGCTCTATCACCACTTCGCCGACAAGACCGAGCTGTTCGCGACCGTGTTCGAGCAGGTCGAGGCGGAGGTTGCCACCCGGATGGGCGAGGCGATCGCGGCGTCCGGCGAAACCGACCCCACCGAGGTGATGCGGTTGGGCGCCGCCTACTGGCTGGACGCCTGTTCCGATCCCGAAATCCAGCGCATCGCGCTGGTGGACGCCCCTGCGGTGCTCGGTTGGACGCGGTGGACCGAGATCGGCAATCGCTACAACCTCGGGTTGGTGCGGGCGCTGCTTTCCGGCGCGATCGAGACCGGCCGCATCCCGCCGCAGCCGATCGAGGCGACCGCGCTGACCATGCTCGGCGCGATGCGCGAGGCCACCCTCTACGTGGCAAGGGCCGAAGATCACGCAACGGCACGCCGGGAAGCCGGCGCCGTCATCGACCGGTTGATCCGGGCGCTCGGCGCAAGCGACGGCGGTGAGGAAGCTGACCAACCGAGGACCCCGGCGTAGACTTAGGCAGCCGAGCAAACCACCGACAAGCCGAGAAAGCAGGCATCGAGAGCCACGTGACGCCCCGCGAGACCAGCGCTGTTGACGCAGCCGGAGGCCTCCAGGCCAACGCCCAAGTACGCAGCAGCATCGATGTTCCGCCCGATGTCGTCGTCGGCTTGTTGGGCTCGGCAGACGAAAACCTTCGCGCCCTGGAACGCAGCCTGAACGCCGACCTGCACGTGCGTGGCAACGCCGTGACCGTCTCGGGCGAACCGGCCGACGTCGCGCTCGCCGAGCGGGCGATCTCCGAGCTGGTCGCGATCGTCGCCAACGGTCAGCCGCTGACGCCCGAGGTGGTGCGCCACAGCGTCGCGATGCTGACCGGCACCGACAACGAGTCGCCGGCCGAGGTGCTCACCCTCGACATCCTGTCGCGGCGGGGAAAGACGATCCGGCCCAAGACGCTCAACCAGAAGCGTTACGTCGACGCGATCGACGCCAACACCATCGTCTTCGGGGTGGGCCCGGCCGGCACCGGCAAGACGTACCTGGCGATGGCCAAGGCGGTCAGCGCGCTGCAGACCAAACAGGTGAACCGCATCATCCTGACCCGGCCGGCGGTGGAAGCCGGTGAGCGGCTTGGCTTTCTGCCGGGCACGCTGAGCGAGAAGATCGACCCGTATCTGCGGCCGCTCTATGACGCGCTCTACGACATGATGGATCCCGAGCTGATCCCGAAGCTGATGTCCGCCGGGGTCATCGAGGTGGCGCCGCTGGCCTATATGCGCGGCCGCACCCTCAATTCGGCCTTCATCGTGCTCGACGAGGCGCAGAACACCACCGCCGAGCAGATGAAGATGTTCCTCACCCGGCTCGGCTTCGGGTCGAAAATGGTCATCACCGGCGACATCACGCAGGTGGACCTTCCGGGCGGCGCCAGGTCGGGCCTGCGGTCGGCGATCGAGATCCTCGACAGCGTCGAGGACATCCACATCGCGGAGCTGACGAGCGTGGACGTGGTGCGCCACCGGCTGGTGTCCGAAATCGTGGACGCCTACGCGAAATTCGAGGAGCCCGGCCTGATGAACCGGGCGGCCCGTCGGGCCTCGGGCTCCCGCGGGCGCCGGTGACCGTTTCGTGAGCGTCTCATGAGCATCGAGGTATCCAACGAGTCGGGCATCGACGTGTCCGAAACCGAATTGATCAGCGTCGCAAGGTTTGTCATCGCCAAGATGGACGTGAACCCGGCCGCCGAACTGTCGATGGTGCTGCTGGACACCGCCGCGATGGCCGACCTGCACATGCGCTGGATGGACCTGCCCGGCCCGACGGACGTGATGAGCTTCCCGATGGACGAGCTCGAGCCGGGGGGCCGGCCCGACGCCCCGGAGCCGGGCCCGTCGATGCTGGGCGACATCGTGCTGTGCCCGGAATTCGCCGCCGGCCAGGCCGACGCGGCGGGCCACAGCCTGGGCCACGAGTTGGCGCTGTTGACCATCCACGGCGTGCTGCACCTGCTGGGCTACGACCACGGCGAGCCGGACGAGGAAAAGGAGATGTTCGCGCTCCAGGGCCGATTGCTCGAGGAATGGGTCGCCGAGCAGGTCGAGGCCTACCACCAGGATCGCCAGCAGGAACGGGATCGCCGACTGCTGGACAAGTCGAGGTATTTCGACAATTGAAGCCACGCAACGCGTTAGGGATCGCGGCCGCGGCCGCCATTGCCCTCGCCCCTATTTCGGCGGTGGCCGCCACGATCGGGGTGGCGCAGGCGGCCCCGTGCGCCGGCCCCGGGTCGAACCCCACCAGCTGCCAGTGGTGCCAGTACCTGGTGGCGCAGTACCACACCTCCAACGTGTGCTCGCAGGCCGCGCCGCCCCGCCGCGCTGAACCCAGCCCGAGCGAGGTGCCGGTGCAGATTCCGGCGATTCCGTCGTACGAACCGCCGAACCCGGTCCCGGTGCCGGCCCGGCCGCTCGTTCCGCCAAACCTGCCGCCCGGCAACGCCGTTCCGACGATCAGCCCGGCGGGTCCCGACGCGCCGCGCAACGTCGCGGTGGTGGCGCCGCCGCGGGGGCTCGACGTGCCGCCGCAGGCGGTCGCCGCAGCCAAGGCCGCCCCGCCGACGCGGGTCAATCCCGCCGACCCCCCGAAGCCGCCGAAGCAGGTCGACTTCAACGAGCGGGTGCAGAACGTCGTCAGCGTCCACCGGGAGAACGTCGACGTCCTCAAGGTCGACAACCAGCGGCTGGTCCGGCCGCGGCACTGGGACTACGTCGACTACGACGACGCCTATCGCCGTCCGGCCATCTTCAACCCGCTGAACCAGGGGATGACGTTCCGCTACTCCTACAACGGCGCCGACCGGGAGGCCTACGTGCCGGCCGGCGCCCGCATCGTGCTCGATGCGGCCACCGTCGGGGTCGTCCCCTTCACCGCGGTCGGCGACAGCTGGGTGGCCGCGGGCAGCTTCTACGGCGGGGGTTCGGTGCCGCCGGAGGGCTTCAACGGGCCCCCGCCGCCGGACTACAAGCCGCCGGAGCCCCCGAAGGTGTACCCGAACGTCTTGGTCGGCATCCCCGCCGTCAACCAGACGTTGGAGGTCGGCCACGTTGCTGTGGTGGGCCGCGACGAAAGCCAGCCCGGCGGCGGCCAGGACGTCTTCCTGCTCGACGACACCACGATGGCCTGGGGCCAGGTCAACGACTCGGCGAGCGGCAACGCCCAGATCCGGGTGACCATGACCCAGTCGCTGCCCCACGCCGGTCCGACCGACGACGGCAGCTTCCTGGTGGTGCTGGCCGTCCGCCCGCACGAGGAACCCACCCAGCCGGCCCCGAGCTGGTGGCCCTCGGCGTTGGGCTTCGGGGCGTTGGGGGTCGTGGTGGGCCTCGGCGCCTGGGCGCTCAACCGGAAACGGAGCGACGACGACGCTGAGGAGCCCGTCGTCACGTCAAGGTCTTCCGGCAATTGACCGGCCTCTCGTGGCTGCTCGGCGCGATGGCGCTGATCGCCCTCGGCGGGCTGTTCGCGGCGATCGACGCCGCCATCAGCACGGTGTCGCTGGCCCGGGTCCAGGAGCTGGTGCGCGAGGAGCGGCCCGGCGCCGTCTCGCTCTCCGAGGTGATGGCCGAGCGGCCGCGCTACATCAACCTCGTTGTGCTGCTGCGGATCACCTGCGAAATCACCGCGACCGTGCTGCTGGTGCTCTTCCTGTACGACAACTTCGGCCTGACCTGGGGGCTGTTCGGCGCCGCGGCGATCATGGTGGTCGTCAGCTTCGTCGTCATCGGGGTCGGCCCGCGCACCCTCGGCCGTCAGCACGCCTACTCCATCTCGTTGACGACGGCCCTTCCGCTGCGGCTCATCTCGTGGTTGTTGATGCCCCTCAGCCGGTTGCTGGTGGTCCTGGGTAATGCGCTGACGCCCGGCCGCGGTTTGCGCAACGGGCCGTTCGCGTCCGAGATCGAGCTGCGCGAGGTGGTCGACCTGGCGCAGCAGCGCGGCGTGGTCGCCGCCGACGAACGCCGGATGATCGAGTCCGTTTTCGAGCTTGGTGACACCCCGGCCCGCGAGGTGATGGTGCCGCGCACCGAGATGATCTGGATCGAGAGCGACAAGCTCGCCAGCCAGGCGTTGAACCTCGCGGTGCGCAGCGGGCACTCCCGCATCCCGGTGATCGGGGAGAACGTCGACGACATCGTCGGCGTGGTGTACCTGAAAGACCTTGTCCAGCAGAGCTTCCTGTCGGGCGACCGGGGGCGGGGCATCACCGTGGCGCAGGTGATGCGCCCGGCGGTGTTCGTGCCGGACTCCAAGCCGCTGGACACGCTGCTGCGCGAAATGCAGCGCGACCGCAACCACATGGCCCTCCTCGTCGACGAGTACGGGGCGATCGCCGGACTGGTCAGCATCGAAGACGTGCTGGAGGAGATCGTCGGCGAGATCGCCGACGAGTACGACGAGGCGGAGACCGCGCCGGTAGAAGATCTGGGCGACAAGCGCTTCCGCGTGTCGGCGCGGTTGCCCATCGAAGACCTCGGCGAGCTGTACGACGTGGAATTCGACGACGACCTCGACGTCGATACCGTCGGCGGGCTGCTCGCGCTGGAACTCGGCCGGGTCCCACTGCCCGGGGCGGAGGTGGTCTCGCACGGGCTGCGGCTGCAGGCCGAAGGCGGGGCCGACCATCGTGGCCGGGTACGGATCGGCACCGTCCTGTTGAGTCCGGCCGAGCCCGATTCCAACGGTTCCGACGGCAAGGCGCAATGACGCAGGAAAGCGAATTCCGTTCCGGCTTCGTGTGTTTGGTGGGCCGGCCAAACACCGGCAAGTCGACGCTGACCAACGCGCTCGTCGGCACCAAGGTGGCGATCACCTCGACGCGCCCGCAGACCACCCGTCACACCATTCGCGGCATCGTGCACCGGGAGGACTTTCAGATCATCCTGGTCGACACCCCTGGCCTGCACCGGCCGCGCACCCTGTTGGGCAAGCGGCTCAACGACCTGGTGCGCGACACCTACACCGAGGTCGACGTCATCGGGTTGTGCATTCCGGCCGACGAGGCGATCGGCCCCGGCGACCGGTGGATCGTCGACCAAATCCGTTCGACCGCACCGAAAACGACGGTCGTGGGTATCGTCACCAAGATCGACAAGGTGCAAAGGGACCGGGTCGCCGCGCAACTGGTTGCGGTCAGTGAACTGCTCGGCGGCGACGCCGAGATCGTCCCGGTGTCCGCGGCCACCGGGGCGCAGGTGGACGTGCTGATCGACGTCCTCGCCGCGGCGCTGCCCCCCGGCCCGGCGTACTACCCCGACGGCGAGTTGACCGACGAACCCGAGGAAGTGCTGATGGCGGAGCTCATCCGCGAGGCCGCCCTGGAGGGTGTTCGCGACGAATTGCCCCATTCGTTGGCGGTGGTGATCGATGAGGTCAACCCGCGCGAGGACCGCGACGACCTGATCGACGTGCACGCACTGCTTTACGTCGAGCGCGACAGCCAGAAGGGCATCGTCATCGGCAAGGGCGGCGCGCGGCTACGGCAGGTGGGCACCGCGGCGCGCGGCCAGATCGAGAAGCTGCTCGGCACCAAGGTGTACCTCGACCTGCGCGTCAAGGTCGCCAAGAACTGGCAGAGCGACCCCAAACAGCTTGGTCGGCTTGGCTTCTGAATTGCCGGCGCGAAGGTTTTCACCGCCCGCGAGCGGGTAGCCGTCGGGTATGACCCAAGCACAGTTAGCGTTAGTCACCGGCGCGTCCAGCGGCATTGGGCTCGAACTGGCCAAGCAGTTCGCCCAGCACGGGTACGACCTAGTGGTGGCCGCGGAGGACGACGCCGTCAACGACGTTCCGGACAAGCTCTCCCAATGGAGCTCCGCCGTGCAGCCGATCCAGGTGGACCTGCGCACCCCGGAAGGGGTTGAGCACTTGTACCAGAGCGCGATCGAAGGCGACCGCGTGCTCGCGGCCGCGGCGCTCAACGCGGGAATCGGCCGCGGCGAGATGTTCCTCAAAAGCGAACTCGCCGACGACCTCAGCATCGTCGACCTCAACGTGCGCTCGACGGTGCATCTGGCCAAGCTGGTGCTGCGCGACATGGCGAATCGTGACGCGGGCAAGGTGCTGTTCACGTCGTCCATCGCCGCGCAGATGCCGGGTTCCTACCAGCCGGTGTACAACGCGTCGAAGTCGTTCGTTCAGTCGTTCGCCGAAGCGCTCAGCGACGAATTGAGGGACACCTCAATCACTGTCACCGCGCTGATGCCCGGACCCACCGACACCAATTTCTTCGGGCGCGCGAAGATGGTCGAGTCGCTGATGGGCAGGGGCCCGAAGGACGATCCCGCCAAGGTCGCGCGGCAGGGGTTCGAGGCGTTGATGCGCGGTGATCAGCAGGTGGTCGCCGGTTCGGTGCTCGTCAAGGCCATGGGGGTGGCCAACCGCGTGCTGCCCGACAGCGTGAAAGCCGTTGGCAATCGGGTGATGTCGCGCCCGCGATAGGCGGCTAGCGACGATCGCAAGCGCGGCGGAGCCGGGCGCTGCGGGTCGTCGCCGAGTGGCCAGCGACGATCGCAAGCGCGGCGGAGCCGGGCGCTGCGGGTCGTCGCCGAGGGCTACGCGACGACGCGGATTGTCCCCAGCGACGGATCCGCCGCATCGGGGACGTTCATGCCCGCACTCACACCGCTGCAAAGGTAATCCAGCACCGCGTCGTTCAGTCGCTCACCGGGCACGACGGCCGGAATGCCCGGCGGATACGGCGTGCATTGCTCGGCGGCGACGCGGCCCGCCGCCTGGTCGGTGGGCACCGCCTCGACACGGCCGAAGAACGCGTCGCGCGGCAGGCAAACCGTCTCGAGCTGAAGCTCTTCGGGGGAGGGCAGGTCGATGGGCGGCGGAGGGTCGAAGTTGTCGGCGGCCTTGCGCCAGGCCGCCAGTGCCTCGGTGAGCCGGCCGGCGCTGTCCGCATTGTCGGCCATGGACAGGGTCGCCAGGATCCGGCGATGGTCGCTCATCCCGGTGTCGATGTGCGCGTGCTCGCGCAGCCAGTCGTGGGCCTGGTAACCGGAGGTGCCCGTCGCGGAGACGTCCATCAACACTTGCAGTCGGTCCAAGTCGTGCGAGGCCTGCACGCCGAGCAATTCGTCGTCGAGCACCTGCACGTCCGGAATGCCTTCGATGTCCGCGCGCAGCCGGCGCGCGAGATCCAGTGCATCGCCCAGCAATTGGTGCCCGTGCTGCACCATTTGCCGCCGCCACCCGTCCATGGCGGCATACACCAGGACGCTGGGGCTGGTGGTCATCAGCAGGTCGGCGCACGCCGAGAGGCGGTCCTGGTCGATCCGGTCGCCCTGCACGTGAAACACGGAGCCTTGCTCGAAACCGGCCCCCATCTTGTGGACGCTGACCACGCAGACGTCCGCATCGGCGTCCATCGCCCAGGTCGGCAGGTCCTGGTGGAACGGCAGGTGCGCCCCCCACGCCTCGTCGATGATCAACGGCTTGCCGCGCGCATGGCAGACCTCCGCGATCCCGGCGATGTCGGCGCACGTGCCGTACGGGCTGGGGCTGACGATGAGCGCACCGGCGGCGTCCGGGTGCTTTGCCCAGGCCTCTTCCACCTGCTCCGGCGACGGCGGGTGCGAGAAATGATGCTCGGCGTCCCAGCGGGGGGTGATCCAACGGGGTTGCACGCCCGAGAAAATGAGCCCCGCCACGATCGACTTGTGGCTGTCCCGGCCGACCAGCAGGCTGCCGTCGCCGCCGGCCACCGCCATCATCGCCGCCTTCACCGACAGCGAGCTGCCGCAGGTGGAGAACCAGGCGATCTCGGCACCCACGGCCTCGGCCATCAGATCCTCGGCGTGCTTGAGGTATTTGTGGCTGGTTTTGCGGTCATCCAGCCCGCCGCTGGCCAGCACGTCGTCCAGAAACGGTTCGCGGCCCAAAACGGCCAGGACCCGGTCGTCGGCGCCGCGGCCCTGGCGGTGACCCGGTGGGGTGAACCCGTAGCGGCGCTTGTCGCGGTAGTCGACCAGCGCATCCAACAGTGGAGCATCAGATTGGTCCATGCCGAAGGGGTACCCGCGTCGCCACCGGCTATGCGACGGCCTCGCTGACCTCGAGCAACCCGTGGGCGCGCACCGCCCGCATCGACAAACGTCAAGTCGCGCAACCGAAGTCAACCGGGCGGTGATTTCACCGCCGCGACGGCGGTGTGCCGGCCACCGGCGGCGCCCCCATTTCGGTGTTCCACCACATCGTCGGCTGCTTGGTCGACCACCCGCACACCGCCTCCAGTTCGGCCGCGAGCGAGATCAGCATGCCCTCGCTGTTGGCCGGACCCATCAACTGCACGCCGATCGGCAATCCCTCGGAAGTGAAGCCGGCCGGCACGTTGATCGACGGCCAGCCGAGCACGTTCCACGGGAACGTCAGGGGGCACGCGGCGATCATCGCCCGATCGGTGCCAAAGCTGCTCAACCGGTCGAACGCGCGCGCCGGCGGCGGCGGCTGCGCGGTGGTCGGGGCGAGGACGACGTCGACGATGTCGAAGATGGAACCCACGCGGCGCTGGACGGCGGCCTCGTGCCGGCGCGCGGTGCGCAGGATCGCCTGACCCAGCACGTGGCCGGTGCGCAGGTTGGCCAGCGTGCGAGGGTCCCAGATCACCCCGTCGCCCAGCCGTTCCTCCCAATCCCGCAGGCCGGCTGTGGACCGGGCCAGGAAGTCCCACGACAGCCGCAGGCCGTAGTCGGGATTGCCCGGCACCACGGTGTGGCCCAGCAACTCGAGCTGCTTGGCCACCGCCCGGGTGGCGGCCAGGATCTCGGGATGCAGCTTGGGGCGGAAGCCGGTGTAGGGGAACCGGGTGGACAGGGCGATGTTCAGCGGGCCCGGGGCGATGCCGACGTAGTCGGACGCGGTGATCGGGGGCGGTTTGTGCCGGTCGCCCTCGACGTTGCCGGACGCCGCGTCGAGCACCAACGCCGCGTCGGCGACCGTGCGGGCCAGCACGCCGTTGACCGTGATGCCGTTGAACGCCTCGGGCAGCGGCCAGGTCGAGATGCGGCCGCGCTGTGGCTTGATGCCCACCAGGTGCGTCCACGCGGCGGGGATGCGGACGCTGCCGGCGCCGTCGGATCCGATCGCCGCGGTGACCAGCCCCGCGGCCACCGCCGCCGCGCTGCCCCCCGACGAACCGCCCGGGGTGTGCCGGCGCGACCAGGGATTGCGGGTATGCCCGAAGCCGGGTCCGCTGGTGAACGGCCACTGACCCAGTTCGCAGGTGTTGGTCTTGCCGACGATCACCGCGCCCGCGGCCTTCAGGCGGCGAACCACCTCGGCGTCGTGGGCGGCGGGCGCGACATATCCCTCGGTGCCGAACGCGGTCGGCACGCCAGCAACGTCGACGTCGTCCTTGACCGCGATCGGGATGCCGAGCAGCGGCGCGGTGTCGCCGGCCGCCCGCCGCCGGTCGGCCGCCGCCGCGTCGGCCAGCGCCGACTCGGTGAGCACCACGCGGAAGGCGTTCAACGCCGGCTGGCTCGCGTGGATGGCGTGCAGGGACCGGCGCACCAATGTGACGGAAGTCACGGACCGGTTGGCCAGCTGATAAAGCAGGTCAGTCAGTGTGGGCAGGCGCTGGCCACCGGGCCCGAAAACGGACCCAGGACCTGACTCGGGAGCGCCAATCACGGGGTACGAGACTAATCGGCGCGGATACCAGCATTGTCGCGGTGGGGTGCAAAACTATGGTGATGCGGCTGTATCGAGACCGGGCTGTGGTGTTGCGCCAGCACAAGCTCGGCGAGGCCGACCGGATCGTCACCCTGTTGACCCGCGATCACGGGCTGGTTCGGGCGGTGGCCAAGGGCGTGCGTCGCACCCGCAGCAAATTCGGCGCGCGGCTGGAGCCGTTCGCGCACATCGACGCGCAACTGCATCCCGGCCGCAATCTCGACATCGTCACCCAGGTGGTCTCGATCGACGCGTTCGCCACCGACATCGTCCGCGACTACGGCCGCTACACCTGTGGGTGCGCGATGCTGGAAACCGCCGAACGCCTCGCGGGGGAGGAACGGGCCCCCGCCCCGGCCCTGCACCGGCTCACGGTGAGCGCGTTACGGGCGGTGGCCGACGGCCGGCGGTCCCGGGACCTGCTGCTGGACGCCTATCTGCTGCGCGCCATGGGCATCGCCGGCTGGGCTCCGGCGCTGACCGAGTGCGCCCGGTGCGCCACCCCGGGGCCGCATCGGGCGTTTCATGTCGGCGCCGGGGGCAGCGTCTGCGCCCACTGCCGCCCGGCCGGTTCGACGACACCGCCGCCGGGCGTGCTGGATCTGATGTCCGCGTTGCACGACGGCGATTGGGACTTCGCCGAGCAGACCCCGCAATCGCACCGCAGCTACGTCAGCGGCCTGGTCGCCGCGCACCTGCAATGGCATCTGGAGCGGCAGCTCAAAACGCTGCCACTGGTGGAACGGACCTATCACGTCGACCGCGCCGTCGCCGAACGGCGCGCTGCGGTGATGGAGCAGTTGGACTGTGGCTAAAGCTGAGCGCAAGCTCAAGTCGACCGACTTCCCGCAACTGCCCCCGGCGCCCGACGATTACCCGGTCTTCCCCGAAAAGTCGACTTGGCCGGTGGTGTTCCCCGAGTTGCCGCCGTCTGAAGGCGGCGGCCCGAGCCGGCCACCACAGCACACCTCGAAGGCGGCCGCACCCCGGATCCCGGCGGATCGATTGCCCAATCATGTGGCGATCGTGATGGACGGCAACGGCCGCTGGGCTACCCAACGTGGATTGACCCGTACCGACGGCCATAAGGCGGGCGAGGCGGTCGTCATTGACATCGTTTGTGGTGCAATAGAAATCGGAATCAAGTGGCTCAGCCTCTACGCCTTCTCGACCGAAAACTGGAAGCGTTCCCCCGAGGAAGTGCGCTTCCTCATGGGCTTCAACCGTGACGTGGTGCGCATGCGCCGGGTGAATCTCAAGACCATCGGGGTGAAGATCCGCTGGGTGGGCTCGCGTCCACGGCTGTGGCGCAGCGTGATCAACGAGTTGGCGATCGCGGAAGAGATGACGAAGGACAACGACGTCATCACCGTCAACTATTGCGTCAACTACGGGGGTCGCGCCGAAATCGCTGAAGCCGCAAAAGAAATCGCACGCTTGGCCGCCGCCGGCCGGCTGAATCCGGAGCGCATCACCGAGGCGACGGTGGCAGCGCACCTGCAGCGGCCCGACATCCCGGACGTGGACCTCTTCCTGCGAAGCTCGGGGGAGCAGCGGTCCAGCAATTTCATGCTGTGGCAGGCCGCGTACGCCGAATTCATCTTTCAGGACAAGCTGTGGCCGGACTACGACCGCCGCGACTTGTGGGCCGCCTGCGAGGAATACGCCTCGCGCAACAGGAGATTCGGGAGCGCTTAGTGGGGACCGGAAGCGCGGCGGAGCCGGGCGCAGCGGGTCCTCACGGGGAGGATGCTATGCCGTCACTGCAGGAGAGGCTGGCGTCGGCGCTCGCCGAGGTGCTACCGGTCGACGAGGAAGCCGACGGGGCGCTGACGGTGCGCCACGCCGGGACCATCGCGTCGCTGCGGGTGGTGAACATCGCCGAAGACCTCGACCTGGTGTCGCTCACCCAGGTCTTGGCGTGGGATCTGCCGCTGACCAAGAAGATCAGCGACCAGGTCGTCAAGCAGGCCCGCGACAGCAACTTCGGCAGCGTCACGCTCGTCGAGAAAGTCAATGACAAGGCCGTGCAACGCAATTCGGGCAAGGGCGCGGCCAAAAGCGCGGACGTGATACTGCGCTACAACTTCCCCGGCGCCGGCCTGACCGACGACGCCCTGCGCACCCTGATCCTGTTGGTGCTGGATTCCGGCGCCGGTGTCCGCAGCGCGCTGACGGGTTAGGGCTCTAGGACACCGCAGATTCGATCGCGCCGACGACTTCCGTACGGGGGACAACGTCGTCGCGACCTCCGGTGCGCAGCAGCGACTGCATCAGGTCCAGGTTGTAGTCGGCCGGTCGGGTCGAGTCGACGAATCGTTCGACGACCTCGACGAAGCGATCCGGATGGTCGTGGAACGGCATGTGTCCGGAGCCCTCGAAGATTTCCATCCGCGAACCGGCGATCGCCACGTGGGCCGTCCGGGCGTGGTCCACCGGGATGATCACGTCGTCTTCTCCCCAAATGATCTGCACCGGAACGTCTTGCATGAGATAGCTGCGGTCCAGCATGGTGACGTATTGACCGCGCGCGTCGACTACCGACCGCAGGGTGCGCGCGAACGCCGCCAGCCCGGCGGGGTCCGTGAAACCCTCGAGCATTTCCACGACGTCGGCAGCGTCGCGCCCGAACCTGGTGGAACCCAGCACGGTCCGCACGGCGCGGCCGAAGCCCCGCAGCGCGGGCAGCACGCCCGGCGCGCGCAGCACGCCCAGCGCCTCGGCGCCCAGCGGCATCGCCGCCAACCGCAACGCCGGGCTCACGTCCTTCGAGACGCCACCGGCGCTCACCAGCACGATGCGTTCGACCAACTCCGGGTACTGGTAGGCGAACTGCATGGCCACCCCGCCACCGAACGAATGCCCGACGAGGGTGACCCGGTCGATCCCAAGCACGGCGAGGAGGTCGCGCATGCCGTTGGCGAAGGCCGGCAAGGAGTAGTCGGCGTGGGGTTTGTCGGACTCGCCGTGACCCAGCAGGTCCGGCGCGATGACCGTGAACCGCTGAGCAAGCTTGGCGTGCACGGGTTCCCATGATTTCGAGTTGCAGCCGACGCCGTGGATGAGCAGCAGGGCCGGTCCGGACCCCGCGACCCGGAAGGCCCGGCGGTAGCCGTGGATCGTCCGGAACTGCAGTGCCGGGGGCTCGATCTCGCGTACCGGTCGCAGGTGGGACACCGTGTCCTTGCGCATCGTGTGCTCACTTCCCTTGAGATGTCGTCTCGGCCCGGGGGCCACTCATGGGTAGGAGCACGCGGCGCACGCGTGGTGGACAATTTTTTTGAAACGTTTTCCGGGGCCGGATTCGGCTCGGGTCAGCCTAGGCCCCGCACTGCGAACACGTGCCGAATATTTCGATGGTGTGGCTGACGTCGGAGTAGCCGTGTTTGGCGGCGACCTGCGCCGCCCACGCCTCGACCTCGTGGTCGCCGACCTCGATGGTGGACCCGCAGCTGCGGCAGACCAGGTGGTGATGATGGTGCTCGGAGCACCTGCGGTACACCGACTCGCCGGTATCGGTGCGCAGCGTGTCGACCATTCCCGCCGCCGCCATCGACTGCAGCGTCCGGTAGACGGTGGTCAGCCCGATGTTCTCGCCGCGGCGGCGCAACTCGTCGTGCAACTCTTGCGCCGAGCGGAAGTCGTCGAGGGTGTCCATCAAGGTGGAAATCGCGGCCCGCTGACGGGTCGACCGGACGCTTGCGCCCGTCATTGGCGCCGCTCCTCGGCTTCACGTCGTTCTGCATCGTCGCCGGCGCGCGTCACGCGGTGTCCTCGCCGGCGTGCGCAACGGCGTCCACGACGATGTGCGCCAGGTGGTGGTCGGCCAGCCGGTACAGCACCTCGCGGCCCGAGCGCTCCCCGGCGACCACCCCGGCGGCCTTGAGGATCTTCAGATGCTGGCTGACCAGCGGCTGCGGCACGCCCAGCGCGTCGACCAGCTCGTGCACGCAGCGGTGCGACTCCCGCAGCTGCAGCACGATGGCGATCCGCACCGGCGCGGCCAGCGCGCGCAGCAGCTCGCCGGCGGCGGCCAGGATTTCCCGTGGCGGCGGGACCGGGTAGTCGGCCAGGGCGCCGGGACCGGCGTCGCCGTGCTCGTGGGCCACCACGCTCATGGCCGATCCCAGCTCGTCGGCGCGATCGGGATGCAGGGGGACGTCGCCATGGGAGAGAGTCATCACCTCGAAAAGTGCCAGGTAGTCGGGGACGGCCCGCGGTGAGGAAACGCGATCGACCGACCTCCACTGTCACATGCATGATGACGCATGTCAAAGACCGCGGCGCCGATCGTTACCATGACTGTTGCTCTGTGCGCGGCGGTCTGCTCCCCGCGCGTAACCGCCCAAACCCGGAAAGGGAGTGCACCGCCCCGTGGCGTCCGTCATCGACACCGTAGTCAACCTGGCCAAACGGCGCGGCTTCGTCTTTCCCTCGGGCGAGATCTACGGCGGCACCCGGTCGGCGTGGGACTACGGCCCGCTGGGAGTGGAGCTCAAGGAGAACATCAAGCGGCAGTGGTGGCGCGCGGTGGTCACCGGCCGCGACGACGTGGTGGGGATCGATTCGTCGATCATCCTGCCGCGCCAGGTGTGGGTGGCCTCCGGCCACGTCGAGGTCTTCCACGACCCCCTGGTCGAGTCGCTGATCACCCACAAGCGCTACCGCGCCGACCACCTCATCGAGGCGTACGAGGCCAAGCACGGGCACCCGCCGCCCAACGGGCTGGCCGACATCCGCGACCCGGACACCGGCGAGCCCGGCCAATGGACGGAGCCGCGCGAGTTCAACATGATGCTCAAGACCTACCTCGGCCCGATCGAGACCGAGGAGGGGCTGCATTACCTGCGCCCGGAGACCGCGCAGGGCATCTTCGTCAACTTTGCCAACGTGGTGACGACGGCCCGCAAGAAGCCGCCGTTCGGTATCGGCCAGATCGGCAAGAGTTTTCGCAACGAGATCACACCGGGCAACTTCATTTTCCGGACCCGCGAGTTCGAGCAGATGGAAATGGAGTTCTTCGTGGAGCCGTCGACCGCGAAGGAATGGCACCAATATTGGATCGACACCCGCCACCAGTGGTACGTCGATCTCGGTATCGATCCGCAAAATCTGCGACTCTTCGAACATCCGGCGGACAAGCTTTCGCACTACTCCGACCGCACCGTCGACATCGAGTACAAGTTCGGCTTCGCCGGCAACCCGTGGGGTGAGCTGGAAGGCGTGGCCAACCGAACCGACTTCGACTTATCCACGCACGCAACGCATTCCGGCGCCGACCTGTCGTACTACGACCAGGTCACCGACACGCGCTACATCCCGTACGTCATCGAACCCGCGGCCGGCCTCACCCGGTCGTTCATGGCGTTTCTGATCGACGCCTACACCGAGGACCAGGCCCCCAACGCCAAGGGCGCGATGGAGAAGCGCACGCTGCTCCGGTTGGACCCGCGGCTGGCGCCAGTCAAGGCCGCGGTGCTGCCGCTGTCCCGGCACGCCGACCTGAGCCCGAAGGCCCGCGACCTTGCCGCCGAATTGCGCAAATACTGGAACATCGATTTCGACGACGCCGGCGCGATCGGCCGGCGCTACCGCCGCCAGGACGAGGTGGGGACGCCGTTCTGCGTGACGGTCGACTTCGATTCGCTGGAAGACAACGCCGTCACGGTGCGCCAGCGCGACGACATGACCCAGGAACGGGTGGCGATGAACGCCGTGTCCGATTATCTGGCCGCGCGGCTCAAGGGCTGCTGACCACCCGGTTGGCGCATTCCGGAGGCCCGTGGGGTCCATCGGCGCGGGCGGCGGTGCGGCCGCCGCGCCGACGTATTAAACGTTTGATAAAAAACCGTTGCTGGGCGGCCTATTGGCTTTAGGCTCGTTAAACGAATGTTTTGCTCACGTGTCTAGTCGCTCGGGGGTGGGTGTCGGTTCGTGTGGGTGTAGGAGCCGTTGACTCGGTCGGTGAGTTGGGGATGTGATGATTCCAGCTTTTCTGTTATTCCCCCCCGAGATCAACTCTGCGCTGATGTATGGCGGCGCGGGCCCCAGCACGTTGTTGACGGCGGCCGCGGCCTGGGACGCCCTGGGCGCGGATTTGTCGGCGGCCGCCGCGTCCTTTGAGTCCGTGGTGACAACACTGGCCGCTGGCCCGTGGATGGGCCCGTCGTCCATGGCGATGGTGGCGGCGGCCACGCCCTATCTGCAGTGGTTGATTTCGGCGGCGGGGCAGGCCGAGATCTCGGCCGTGCAGGCGCGGCTGGCGGCGTCGTCGTATGAGGCGGCGTTCCTGGCGACGGTGCCCCCTCCGGCCGTGCTGGAGAACCGCATCCGGTTGCTCACCCTGATCGCGACGAACATCTTGGGGCAGAACACCCCGGCGATTGCGGCGACCGAACTCGAGTACATGGAGATGTGGGCCCAGGACGTGGCCGCCATGGTGGGCTACCACGTCAGCGCGCAGACGGTGGCGACGACGCTGCCGGCGTTCAGCGTCCCGCCGGCCGGCCTGAGCGGCTTGGCGGGGCTGATCACGGCGCCGCTGGAGATCGTGTCCCAGCTGCTGGGCGGGGTCGGCGGCGCTTTCATTTCGCAGCTGCAGTCGGTGCTGGGCGTGTTCTCGCCCTTACTGTCGTCGGTGACGTCGCTGCTGACATCGATGCCGGTGACGACGATGACCACGGTGGCGCAGATCGGGATGTACCCGGCCAGCGCCCTGATGTCGCCCATGATGGCGCTGGCCCACGGCGTCGCGCCGGCGGCCGCACCGGCGATGGCCGGTGTCACCACCGTCGCCGCCACGGGAGGCGCGCAGGCTACGGCGGCCGGCGCCCACAGCCTGCAGACGCTGGGCGGGCTGGGCGTGGCGACGGCCGGGTTGGGCACCGCGCGGTTCGTGGGGGCGATCACGGTGCCGCCGACCTGGCAGGGGTCGATGCCGGTGCCGGCGGTGCTGACGAGCCTGGCGGTGCCGGCGCTCGGCGGCCAGCTGCCGACCCCCTTCGCGGCGGGGGCCACCGGGGGATCGTCCGCGTCCGGCAGCGGTACGACGCCGGCGATGCCCATGGCGATGGACGGGCGGGGGACCGAGGACGGCAAGACCGATGCGAGGGGCCGCCGCGGCGGCGAGAACCCGCACGTGGTCCAGGCGCGGCCCAAAGTGGTGCCGCGGGGGAGGCGCGGGTAGGGCCAGCCCGACCCGCGCGCGGTCGGCGTGGCCGTTTCGTCGCAGTTCCGGCCCGCGTCGTGGCCGTCCGCTTTGCGAAAAGCAAATCCCCGTTTTTGGGGTATTTGTCTGAAGTTTGGCTTACGATGTGGCTGCTTGGTGTTAATTGGTTCGGCCACAGCATCCGAAGATTCGGCTGTGGAAGGGGGCAACATGCTTTTGCCTCTTAGTCCGCCGTTACCCGACGACTCGGTGTCGGCGGTTAGGGGTGAGTCGGGGATGCTCGGTGGCCTGTCGGTTCCTCTCAATTGGGGTGTGGCCGTGCCGCCGGACGACTACGACCACTGGGCCCCGAAGCCGGAAGTGAGCGAGGACGCCGCCGAAGCCCCCGTCGACGCCACGGCCCCCGCCGCCGTCGTCGCGGACGCCAGTCAATTCACCGAGTGGACCGAATGGAAGCGGTGGGAAGGCGAAGCCGAACCCCGCATCAACATGCCGCGCAGCGGAGGCGTAATACCGCATTCACCGGCCGCCGGCTGACCGCGAGCGCTCAGAATCGCCCGCCGCCACCCATCAAGCCGCCGCCGGACGAGCCGCCGAAAGACGTCGGGCTCCAGCCGCCGAATCCACCCCGCATCCCGCCGCTGAGCACGTTGCCGATGATGATGCCGCCCAGCATCGCGCCGATGTCGCTGCTCCCGCCGCGGGTGTAGGCGCGCTGAGCGGATTGGACATCGGCATTGGCCAGCGTCTGCGCCTGGGCGGCCAGCGTCGACGCCGCGTTGGCGTGGGCGATCGCTTCGGTCGGGTTCGTCGCCCTCTTGTCCCGCGCGGCGTGCAGGTGCCGGTCGGCTTCGGCGAGCCGGGTGCGAGCCTCGGGGCCGATGCTGCCCCGGCGCGTGTCGATGTAATCGGACACCGCCCGCACCCGGGACTCGGCTGTGAACAACGCCTGCTCGATCGACCGCTGCAGCTGCTCGGCACTGGCCCGCTCCTGGGCCAACGTGACCAGCAGCTCGCCGAGGTCGGCATCGGCCTTGGTCAACTGGGCGAATGCGCCGAGCGGGTCGGTGGCGGCCCCGGCGCGGGCCCCGTCGACGGCGCGGGCGGCCGCATCGCGCGCCGTCAGCAGATCGCCGGTGTGAGCGGTGGTCTGCCCCTTCTGCAGCAGCTCGCCCGCGCGCTGGATGTCCGCCTGAATGTCGGCCATGGCCGACGGCAGGCGGTCGATCGCGTGCTGGATGTCGGTCGCCGCGTTGTCCACCGAGTCGAGCAAGGCGCGCGCCTGCCCGAGCGCGGACTCGGCGGCGCGGACCGCATCGACCAAGCCGGCCTGGCGGCCGCCGACGGCTTCGGCGGCCAACTCCCGGGCGGTGCCGATGTTGCGGTCGGCGAACGCCAGCCGCTCCTTGGCGGCCGTCACATTGCCGGACACCGAAGTCAGTGCGGCCGCGTCGAATTGGCCGTGCAACTCGGCCAGCCGCTGTTCTGACGGGCCGATGCGGGTGGTGAGCTCCACGTAGGCCTGCGTGAGCCCGTCGAGCCGCGATCCGGCGTTGATCACCAGGTCGCGCAGGTTCTCGAACGCCTCGGTCTGCGATTCCAGTTCGCGGTCGGCGCGCGCCGCCGACACGACCACCCGGGTGAGCAATTCGCGACGCTGCCCGGGTGTCTCGGGCGTGCTGTCGTCCAGCTGTTGTCGCACCGTGAACGCTTGGGACAGAGCGGCTTTGGCGTTGCCCAGGGCCTGGGTGAACGGTTGGGTTCGCTCCTCACCGAACTCGGCGACGGCCAGGTCGAGCTCGTTCGAGCTGGTTCGCACGGCATTGTCGACGTCCACCACCAGCGCGCGGGACAGATCGTCAAGGGCCTCCAGCGGCACGCCCGCCAGCGCTTGGGAGTCGGTGGGGTCGACCCGTCGGGCCGCGACCAGGGCGGCCGCGCGTCGCCGCCGGCGGCGATAGCGCATCACCAACAGCAGGGCCGCCAGCGCGCCGACAATGAGCGCCAGCGTCACCAGCAGGACCACCCGGCCCGACGAGCCCGGCGACCTGTTGAGCCCGTTGGCCGCGGCAACCGCGGCGCCGCTCCAGTCGCCGTTGTGCAAGGCCGGTTCGATCTTGTTGCCCCGCAAGTCATCGACCTGGCGGGCGCTGACGCTCTTGACGGTGGTCGGCACCAGGAAGGCGTATGCCCGGCTGGTGGTGGCGACGGCCAGCAGGGCGTCGTAGTCGCCCAGATCGCTCGAGCGCATCGTGGCCTGCGCCCAGCTCACCGGGTCCTGGCCGGAGAACGTGTCGACGTAGACCACCCACAGCCGGACGTGCCGATCCGTGTACAGCCTGCCGACGGCCGACGTCACCGCCGAGCGGCCGGAGTCCGAGAGCACGCCCGCGTTGTCGGTGACGTAGTCGGCCAACCGGAACGGGGGCTGCGCGCCGGCCGCGGGCGCGACCAGCAGCCCCCCGCCCAACGCGATCGCGAGGATCGTCGCGACCACGCATAGCGGGCGGGCAGTGCGCATGACGCCAATTTAGCCCGGCGGGGATACGGGCAAATAGCCGTGCGGCGCAGCGATCCCCCGCCCGGCATTCCCTGGCAGACTGTGCGTCGGTGACCACGAATCGGCAAGACCCTTACGACGACTTCGACCGGCAACGGCGGGTAGGCGAGGCGCCGAAGACTGCGGGTCTGCCGGGTACCGAAGGCCAACATCGCACCGACTTCGCCCGGGACCGGGCCCGCGTGTTGCATAGCGCCGCACTGCGCCGGCTGGCCGACAAGACCCAGGTTGTGGGTCCCCGGGAAGGCGACACCCCGCGCACCCGGCTGACGCACTCGCTGGAGGTCGCGCAGATCGGGCGGGGGATGGCGGTCGGGTTGGGCTGCGACCTCGACCTGGTCGAGCTGGCCGGCCTGGCCCACGACATCGGCCATCCGCCCTACGGGCACAACGGCGAGCGCGCCCTGGACGAGTTCGCCGCCGACTACGGCGGCTTCGAGGGAAACGCGCAAAACTTCCGAATCCTGACCAGTCTCGAGCCCAAAGTGCTTGACGGGCAAGGCAATAGCGCCGGGCTGAACCTGACCCGTGCGTCCCTGGACGCGGTCACCAAGTATCCGTGGCCGAGAGGTGATGGGCGACGCAAGTTCGGGTTCTACGACGAGGACCGCGAGCCGGCGGCCTGGGTTCGCGCCCGCGCGCCGGAGGGCCGGATGTGCCTGGAAGCGCAGGTGATGGACTGGGCCGACGATATCGCCTACTCGGTTCACGACGTCGAGGACGGCGTCGTCTCGCAGCGCATCGATCTGCGCGTGCTCGCCGACGACGACGAGGCGGCCGCGCTGGCCAAGTTGGGCGAGAGCGAATTCTCCCGGGTCAGCGCCGACGACTTCATGGCGGCGGCGGAGCGGCTCTCGGCCCTGCCGGTGGTCGCCGCCGTCGGCAAGTACGACGCGACGCTGGCGGCGTCGGTGGCGTTGAAGCGACTCACCAGCGAACTGGTGGGCAGATTCGCCTCGGCCGCCATCGCTACCACCCGCGCGGCGGCCGGTCCCGGTCCGCTGGTGCGCTACCGGGCCGACCTGCTGGTGCCCGACCTGGTGCGCGCGGAGGTCGCCCTGCTGAAAATCCTTGCGCTGCAATTCATCATGTCCGATCCGCGGCACCTCGACACCCAAGCCAGGCAGCGCGAACGGATCCACCGGGTGGCGCGGTCGCTGTACTCGGGGGCGCCACGGACGCTCGATCCCGTCTTCGCCGCGGCGTTCATCACCGCGGCCGACGACCGCGCCCGGCTGCGGGTCATCGTCGACCAGATCGCCTCCTACACCGAGGGTCGGCTGGAACGAATCGACGCGGGCCGGGCGGCCGGTTAGCGGCGCGTCATCCCGCGACGGTGTCGTCGCCGTCGCGGGATAGGCTGCCCGGCATGACCAAATTCCGCGGTATCGCCACCCTCGCGGTGGGGCTTCCCGTCGTCGCCATCACCGCCTGTAGCTCACCTCAGCACGCGAGCAACCAGCCCGGCACCACCCCTCCGGTGAAGAGCGCCGCACCGTCGTCGTCGGGCGAGACGACGACACCCGCGCCCAACGGCGAATCGCTCAGTGCGCAATTGAAGACGCCGGACGGGCGGACCGCCGCCACGGCGACGTTCGACTTCACCGGCGGGTACGTCACCGTCACCGTCAAGACGGTCGCCGGCGGCATCCTGACGCCCGGATTCCACGGCCTGCACGTCCACGAGATCGGCAAGTGCGAGCCCAATTCCGTCGCCCCGACGGGCGGCCCGCCCGGAAACTTCCTGTCCGCCGGCGGTCACTACCAGGCCCCCGGGCACACCGGCAAGCCGGAAAGCGGCGACCTGACCTCGCTGGAGGTGCGGTCGGACGGTTCGGCCTACCTGGTCACCACCACCGACGCGTTCAACCGGGACGAGTTGCTGGGCGGTAACAAGACGGCCCTGATGCTGCACGGCGCCGAGAACACCGACAACGCGATGGAACGGGTGGCATGCGGGGTCATCGGAACCGGTTAGCCGGCCCGGTCGGCGCTCTAGACTGAGCCGATGTCCAGCCCGGCAGGTTCGTGGGGGCGCGCCCCGCGCGCGGATGACGACGCCCGGCCCAGGGGCCGGGGCCGGATCCCCGATCGGGACATCGCCGCCATCCGCGAGCGGGTCCGCATCGAGGAAGTGGTGGGCGATTACGTCCAATTGCGGCGCGCCGGCGCCGATTCGCTCAAGGGCCTGTGCCCGTTTCACGACGAGAAGTCGCCGTCGTTTCACGTCCGCCCCAACCATGGCCACTTCCATTGCTTCGGCTGCGGCGAAGGCGGCGACGTCTACGCGTTCATTCAGAAGATCGAGCACGTCAGCTTCGTCGAGGCCGTCGAGCTGCTCGCCGACCGGATCGGCCACACCATCAGCTACACCGGCCCGGCGACCAGCGTGCAACGCGATCGCGGGAGCCGCAGCCGGCTTGTCGCGGCCAACGCGGCCGCCGCCGAGTTCTACGCCGCGGCCCTGGAATCCGGCGAGGCCGCGCCGGCCCGGCAGTACCTGACCGAACGCAACTTCGATGCCGAGGCGGCCCGCCGTTTCGGCTGCGGCTTCGCGCCGTCCGGATGGGACTCGCTGACGAAACACTTGGTACGCAAGGGTTTTGAGTTCAAGGAGCTGGAAGCGGCCGGGTTGTCGCGGCAGGGGCGGCGCGGCCCGATCGACCGCTTTCACCGGCGGCTGCTGTGGCCCATCCGCACCGCGGCCGGCGAGGTCATCGGGTTCGGCGCCCGCCGGCTGTTCGACGACGACCCGATGGAAGCCAAGTACATCAACACGCCCGAGACGCTGCTGTACAAGAAGTCGTCGGTGATGTTCGGCATCGATCTGGCCAAACGCGACATCGCCAAGGGCCATCAGGCGGTCGTGGTCGAGGGCTACACCGACGTGATGGCGATGCATCTCGCCGGGGTCACCACCGCCGTGGCGTCGTGCGGCACCGCGTTCGGCGACGAGCATCTGGGCATGCTGCGCCGGCTGATGATGGACGACAGCTTCTTTCGCGGCGAGCTGATCTACGTGTTCGACGGTGATGCGGCCGGGCGCGCGGCCGCGCTCAAGGCCTTCGGCGGCGAGCAGAACCTGGCGGGGCAGTCGTTCGTCGCGGTGGCGCCGGACGGCATGGACCCCTGCGACCTGCGGCTGAAATCCGGCGACGGCGCGCTGCGCGACCTGGTGGCCCGGCGCACCCCCCTGTTCGAGTTCGCGATACGCACCGCGATCGCCGAGATGGACCTGGACAGCGCCGAGGGCCGGGTCGCGGCGCTGCGCCGCTGCGTGCCGATGGTCGGCCAGATCAAAGACCCCACGCTGCGCGACGAGTACGCCCGCCAGCTCGCCGGCTGGGTCGGCTGGGACGACGTGGCCCAGGTCATCGGGCGAGTGCGCGAGGAGGCCAAGAAACCCCGAGTCTCGGCGGACCTCCGCGGGACTGGGCGGGTTTCTGGCCCCGCGGCCGCGGCCCAACCCGCCGCGACGCGCCCGGACCCGCGGGACCCGACCCTGTGGCCGCAGCGCGAGGCGCTCAAGTCGGCGCTGCAGTACCCGGCCCTGGCCGGGCCGGTGTTCGACACGCTGACGGTCGAAAGCTTCACCCACCCCGGTTACGCCGCGGTGCGCGGGGCGATCGAGGCCGCGGGCGGCACGTCGAGCGGCGTCACCGGGGCGCAGTGGATCGACGCGGTGCGCCAGCGGGCCACCTCGGAGCTGACCGCGGGGCTGATCAGCGAGCTGGGGGTGGAGGCCGTCGCGGTCGACGACGAAAAGCTGCCGCGCTACATCGCCGGCGTGCTGGCCCGCCTGCAGGAGGTGTGGATGGGCCGCCAGATCGCCGAGGTGAAGTCCAAGCTGCAGCGCATGTCGCCGATCGACCAGGGCGACGAGTACCACGCGCTATTCGGTGACCTGGTGGCGATGGAGGCCTACCGGCGCAGCCTGCTCGAGCAGGCTAGCGGCGACGATCTGACGATGTGAGGGCCTCGTCGGCCGGTCGCTGGGCGTCGCGCTCCAAGATGGCCGTTTGGTCGTCGAGCTCGGCGACGGTGACGAACCCGGCGTCCGGGGAGATCCGGTTCGCGATCTTGCGGCGACCCCCTTCGATCACCGACTTGGCCACCGGGCTGCTGGTCAGCGCGCGATACGTGCCGACGAGCTGCTCGTATCGGCGACGCCCGGCCTTCGAGCCCAGCACGTACCCCAGTCCAAGCACCACGACATACCGGATCAAAACGTTCCTCCCGACTAGCGACCGTTCCATCCTGCCTCACCCGGCCGGGTGCGTGCGCGCCCGATCGGCTTAGTTCAGCGGCCAGAGGCGCCTCCCGTCCAGTTGGGTGCGGTAATGCCAGTACGCTAGAGTCGTCCCGCGATTGTGTTGATCCCCTGTAGCTCAATTGGCAGAGCGTTCGGCTGTTAACCGATAGGTTCCTGGTTCGAGTCCAGGCGGGGGAGCAAGTTGTCGGCATCGAGCCGGTATTACAGCCTCGACGAGCCGCTAGTCGTAGACCGGAGTCCATACAGCGTCCAGGACGGCCTGGCGGGCGTCGGCGTGCGTGCGGGTGGCCACCCCGTCGTCCACGGCCGCGTGATACACGGCCTCGGCGACCGCGGTCGAGATGGCCCGCAGGTCCTTGACGTCCGGCAGCAGGGAATCTCCGAGTGACGACGGATTAGCTTGTCGCACAACGGCTTTGGCGGCCGCCTGCAGCATGCGCTTGGTCAGCAGCCGCGCCCCGGCGACGATGATGCCCAGCCCGATTCCCGGGAACACGAGCACGTTGTTGGCCTGGCCGATCGTGTAGGCGATGCCATCGAATTCGACCGGCGCGACGGGGGTGCCGGTGGTGATCAGCGCCTTGCCGTCGGACCATTGCAGCAGGTCGGCCGGCATGGCCTCCATCCGCGAGGTCGGGTTGGACAGCGGGAAGATCATCGGGCGCTCGCAGGAAGCGGCCATGGCCTGCACGACCTTCTCGGTGAAGGCGCCGAACGCGGTCGAAGCGCCCAGCAGCACGGTGGGGGAGGCCAGCTTGATCGTGTCCACCAAGCCCACCCGGTCCTCGGCGCCGATGCCCAACCGGCTGCGGTTCTTGGCGTAGGGCGCCTGGAAATCGCGCAGGTCCGCCATGTCGTCGAACAGCAGGCCCTGCCGGTCGATCGGCCAGATCTGCGCGGCGGCCTGCTCGGGGGTGGCGCCGTCGGACACCATCGCATCGCGGATCTGGTCGGCCACCCCGATCCCGGCGGTCCCGGCCCCGAAGACAACCACCCGTTGGTCGCGCATCGGCACACCGGTGAGATGGCAGCCGCCATACACCGCCGCGACGACCACCGCGCCGGTGCCCTGGATGTCGTCGTTGAACACGCAGTACTTCTCGCCGTAGGCGTGCAGGAGCCGGCGGGCGTTCAGCGGCCCGAAGTCCTCGAAGTGCAGGATCGCCTTCGGGAACAGACGGTGCGCGGTCTCGATGTAGCGGTCGACGAAGTCGTCGTATTCCTGGCCGCGCCGCCGGGCATGCCGGTTGCCCAGGTAGAACGGATCCTGAAGCAGTTGTTCGTTATTGGTGCCGACGTCGAGGGAGACCGCGATGCAGCGGCGCGGGTCGATGCCGCCGCCGGCGGTGTACAACGCCAGCTTGCCCACCGCGATCTGGATGCCACCCACGCCCCAGTCGCCGATGCCCAGGATCGCTTCCGCGTCGGTGCATACGATCAGGTCGACGTCGTCGGGTTCCAGCCCGAAAGTCGCGAAGGCCGTCTCGATTTCGTCGGGCTCGTCGATGCTCAGGAAGAGCCCCCGCTGTCCGCGGTATTCGTCGGAGAACCGCTGAATGGCCTCGCCGACCGTGGGCGTGTAGACCACCGGCATCAGTTCGGGCAGATGGTCCTCGAGCACCCTGTAGTAGAGCAGTTCGTGGCGGTAATGCAACTGCTCCAGCAGCAGGTTGCGTCCCAGATCGGTTGCCAGGCTTTGCAATTGACGCCAAACCCGGTCGGCCTGTTGGTCGAGCGTGAGCACCGCGGACGGGAGGCGCCCGGTCAAACCCAGCCGCCGCCTCTGCTCGTGCGTGAAGCCCACCCCCCGGTTCAGGCTGGGCGCGGCCAGTGCGGGCGGAATCCGCGGTGCGTGGGCGTCGCTCATCGCAATCTCCGTCCGTGGCGTGGCGCGTTAGGCCAACCGTAGCGTCGATCGCGGTGAACGCATCTCGAAGAACGTTGGAAGTCGCGCCGGTGCTGTCAGTCGCCGACCGCGACACCGGTGCTTCGGCCCGACCACCCGGAGACCGGCCTCAAACCCAGATGTTCCCGCAGCGTCGCGCCGCGGTATTCGGTGCGGAAGCTGCCGCGCTCCTGCAACAACGGCACCACTTTGTCGACGAACTCGTCGAGGCCGCGTGGCGTCAGGTGCGGCACCAGGATGAACCCGTCGCAGGCATCCTCCTGCACATGCCGATCGATCTCGTCGGCGACTTGCGCCGGCGTCCCGACGAACTGCTGACGGCTCGTCACCTCGATGATCAGCTGGCGGATCGACAGGTTCTCGGCCCGCGCGCGGGCCCGCCACGCGGCGGCGAGCGCCTTCGGGTCGCCGTGGCGGACGCGGCCCCGGGTGATGTGCGGATTCTCGACGGGGTCGGTGTCGGGCAGCGGCCCGTCGGGATCGTAGCCGGACAGGTCGACGCCCCAGACCTGCTCCAGGAACGCGATCGCGGTCGGGCCGCTCACCTGTTGCTCGCGGATGTGACGGGCGTGGTCCTCCGCCTCTTGCGGGGTGTCGCCGAGCGCGAACGTCGCACCCGGCAGGACCTTGAGTTGGTCGGGGTCGCGCCCATGGGCGGCGGCGCGGCTCTTCACGTCGGCGTAATACCGCTGTCCGGCCTCGAGCGATCCGTGCAACGTGAACAGGGCATCGGCATGCCGGGCGCCGAAATCGCGGCCATCGCTGGAATCGCCGGCCTGCAGCAGCACCGGATGGCCCTGAGGGCCGGCGGGCAGCGACGGCACGCCGCGGATGTCGAACTGTGCACCGTGGTGTTCGACGGTGTGGATCCGGGCGGGATCGGCATAGACGCCCGCGTCGACGTCGGCGAGCACGGCATCGGGTGCCCAGCCGTCCCAGAATCTCCGTGCGACGGTGATGAATTCCTCGGCCCGCTTGTACCGATCGGCGTGGTCGAGGAACCCGCCGCGCCGAAAGTTCTCTCCGGTGAATGCGTCGGACGAAGTGACCATGTTCCAGGCCGCCCGGCCGTCGGAGAGGTGGTCCAGCGTGGCGAATTGCCTTGCCACTTCGTAAGGTTCGTTGAACGTGGTGTTGATGGTTCCGGCCAGGCCCAGCCGTTCGGTGACCGCGGCGAGCGCGGCCAGGACCGTGAACGTGTCGGGCCTGCCCACCACGTCGAGGTCGTGAATCCTGCCGCGATGTTCGCGCAGCCGCAGGCCCTCGGCCAGGAAGAAGAAGTCGAACAGCCCTCGCTCCGCGGTCCTGGCGAGGTGTACGAACGATTCGAACGCGATCTGGCTGCCGGCGTCGGGGTCGGACCACACGGTGGTGTTGTTGACCCCGGGGAAGTGCGCGCCGAGAATTATCTGCTTGCGGCGCTTGACAGTTCGTGCGCTCATCCGGTCAGGCCCCAGCGCTTGGCGATCAGCTCGTGCGAGCGCAGCCGGTCGGCGTGCCGGTGCGTGACCGACGTGATCACTAGTTCGTCGGCGCCGGTCACCCTACGCAGCAGCTCCAGCCGATCGGCGACCTCGTCCGGATTGCCGACGAATTGCGTTGCGGTGCGGTCGGCCACCAGTCCGAGTTCGTCGTCGGTGAGGGGTTCGCAGAGGTCGGGATCGGGGTAGGGGATGGCGCCCTGCCCGCTTCGGATGGAGTAGACCCAGTGCCCATAGCTTGACGCGAGGTGACGCGCGGTGGCGCTGTCCTCGGCGACGACGACGTCGGCGGAGACCACCACGTACGGCTCGGCCAGCCGGGCGGACGGCCGGAACGCGTCGCGGTAGGCGGCGATCGCGCCGAGCGCGGTGCCCGGGGTGATGTGGTAGCTCGCCACGAACGGCAGCCCGCGCGCGCCGGCGACCTCCGCGCTCTGCCCGCGGGTGCTGCCGAAGATCCACGGCGTCAGTTGCCCGTGTTCGCCTGGGACGGCGTGCAATTCGTGGCCGTCGACGGTGTAGGTGCCGTCGAGTAGCGCTTCGATGGCGTCGATCTGCTCGGCGAAGTCGGCGGCTTGCGCGCAGGGCTGGGCGAGCACCGAGGCCTGTGCCCGCATCCGGTCGCTCTTCATCAGCGCAGTCGGGTCGAACGGCGCGGGGATGACGATGCCGTCGACGTCTCGCCACGGCGGGGGCGCAGACGAGGTTGTCGGCTCCGGCGATGCGACGGCCTCCCGGCGCCGCTGCCCGGATCGGCCCAGGCCCATGTCGATGCGGCCGGGATAGAGCGCGTCGAGCACGCCGAAGCTTTCGACCACGGCGATCGGCGTGGTGTGGCCGATCTGCACCGCCGCGGACCCCACCCGGATGCGGTCGGTGGCGGCTGCGATCTGGCCGATCAGCACGGCCGGCGCCGAGCTGGCCACCGCGACGAAGTGATGCTCGGCGAGCCAGTAGCGCTGGTAACCCCATCGTTCGGCGTGCTGGGCGAGGTCGATGGTGTTGCGCAGCGCCGTCGCCGCGTCGCACCCGGCGCTGATCGGGGACAGGTCGAGGATGGAGAGCGGGGTGACGGTCATCGCGCCACCGCCGCATAGCGGTTGGGCGCGGGAGCCAATTCGAGGCGGTCGCGCAGCGTTTCGCCGTCGCGGTAGCCGGTGCGGAACACCCCGGCGCGCTGCAGCAATGGCACGAGTTCGTCGGCGATCGCGGGCAGGTCGATCGCGTTGACCGCGGGCCGTAGCCTTATCCCGTCGACTCCCGTGTCGTGCCAGGCAAGCAACAGTTCGGCCAAATCGCTTGCGCTGCCGGCGAACACGTGTGTGTCGGAGGAGATGGCCGCCGGGGGTGTCAGGGGGTGCTCGACCAGCGAGACGACCAGGTCGGCGTACACCTTCAGCGTCCGGCCGGCGGCGCGTTGCGCTTCGGTGACGTCACGCAGGATCGCGCGCAGGGAGTCGCGGTCGCGCGGGGTGACCGCGACGATGTCGGCACTGGTGGCGGCGAACTCATAGACCCGCGGCGCGTGCGCCAGCGCCAGCACTACCGGCTGGCCCTGCGGTGGCCGCGGGGTGATGGACGGGCCCCTGACCGAGAAGTGTTCGCCGGCGAAGTCGATGTAGTGCAACTTGTCCCGGTCGATGTAGCGCCCGGTGGCCGCGTCACGGATGACCGCGTCGTCCTCCCAGCTGTCCCAGAGCCGCCGCGCCACCTCCACGGCGTCGGCGGCCTCGTCGAAGAGCTCCTCGGTCTGCATGCCGGACCGCCGCCCGACGAGCGCGGCCTCGTGCGCGGTCGCGCTGATCCGCACCTGCCAGCCCGCCCGGCCGTGCGAAATGTGGTCGAGTGTCGCAATCGCTTTCGACACGTGGAAGGGTTCGGTGTGGGTCACCGTCGCGACCGGCACCAGGCCGATGTGAGTGGTGACCGGCGCGATGCGCGCGGCCACCAGCACGGCGTCCGCGCGGCCCGCCAGCCGCCGCGGCGATATCTCGGGCCGCCGGCCCGGCTGAACGTCGAATGAGTCGTCGATGGTCAGGAAATCGAGCAGGCCCCGCTCCGCGACGGCGGCCAGGGCGGCCCAGTACCGGCCGCCGAGGTGTTCGCCCACGGCCGCGCGGTGTGCGAACGCGTATCGCCACGCGTGCGGATGCCAGCCGTAGCCGTCCAGCCCAATGGCCAGGTGCAGCTCGGTCATCGCGCGCCTTCCGATTCGTTGCTAACCCACTGTGCAACGCCCGAGGCGACAACGCATTCCATTACCGCATTAAGCTCACCGTGAGTAATACTTCGCCGAGTTGGCGGGTGGAAAGTCGTTCGAGACCTTGATGATTCGAGGCTAGGCCAACAGCGGCTGCAACGCGGCGCGCAGGTCGCCGACCTTCGGCACCCCGGCGGTCCGGTACCGCTGACGGCCCTGAGCGTCGAAGATCAGCGTCGTCGGCAGCGACAACACCGACAGCCGCTTGGCGGCCACGGGGTTGGCGTCGATGTCGATCTCCACGTGCGACACGTCGGGCAGATCGGCGCAGACTTGGTCGACCACGCGGCGCACCGACGCGCATGGGCCACACCAGGCGGCGCTGAAGTGCACCACGGTTGGCCCCTTCTGCGCCAACCCCAGGTCCGACGTGTCCTGTTGGGAATCGGGACTGGTCTCGCGCAACACCCCGGAGCGTCGATTGAAGATCGCGCCCGCAGCTGTGGCGGCACCCAGCGCCGCGAATAGCGCCGTTCCGGCGATGACAAGGGTGCTCACGTGGACCTCAGATGGAGAAGTCTTCGCCGTGCCATACCCCGGCTTCCGGTGGCCGGATGACACTTTCGGACTCTTGTCCGTCGTTAGCCGCCTCCAGCTTGGCCACCCGGGTGAGGAGCGACTGGAGGCTGACGCCCACCAGGTCGGGCATCATCGAGTCGTCGGGGCTGCTTCGCCCGTGGCGGCTGATGACCTGTCCGGGCACCCCGATGACGACGGCGCTTGACGGAACCTCTTTGACGACGACGGCGTTGGCGCCGATCCGGCTGTCGTCGCCGATCTTGATCGCGCCAAGCACCTTGGCGCCGGCGCCGATGATCACCCGGTCGCCGATCGTCGGGTGGCGTTTGCCGGTTTCGCTGCCGCTGCCGCCGAGGGTGACCCCGTGGTAGATGGTCACGTCCTCGCCCACTTCGGCCGTCTCGCCGATGACCACGCCGGTCGCGTGGTCGATGAACAGGCCGGGGCCCAATACCGCGCCCGGGTGGATCTCGACTCCGGTCAGGATGCGGAGCAGCTCGGCGAACGTCCGTGCGGCCAGCCTGGCGCCGCGATTCCAGAGCCAGTGGTTGATTCGGTGGCCCCAGATGGCGTGCACGCCCGGATACGCGAAGATCACCTGCAGCGTGGTCGGTCGGGCCGGGTCGCGCTCCCTGGCGGCCCGGATGTCACGTCGGATGGCGGCGAGCATGACTAATCCGCCAGGTCGGCGAAGAGCGGCGTGCTCAGATAGCGCTCACCGAAGCTGGGCAGCACCACCACGACGAGCTTGCCGGCGTTCTCGGGACGGCGGGCCACCTGCAGCGCCGCGACGACGGCCGCGCCCGAGGAGATGCCGACCAGCAGCCCCTCCTCCCGGGCCAACCGACGGGCCATGTCGAGCGATTCCTCGTTGCCGACCGTGATGACCTCGTCTACCAGGTCCATCTCGAGCACCGGCGGGACGAATCCGGCGCCGATGCCCTGAATCGGGTGCGGACCCTTCTGACCGCCGGACAGGACCGGTGACGCGGCGGGCTCCACGGCCACAAAACGCGCCGACGGCCTGCGTTCCTTGATGACCTGGGCGACGCCGGTGAGCGTTCCTCCGGTCCCCACCCCGGAGACGAAGAAGTCGATCTTGCCGTCGGTGTCCCGCCACACCTCCTCGGCGGTGGTTTTGCGGTGGATCGCGGGGTTCGCCGGGTTCTCGAACTGTTGCGGGATGAAATACCGTTGGTCGCTCTTGGCGAGCTCTTCGGCCTTCGCGATGGCCCCGGCCATGCCTTCGGCGCCTGGCGTCAGCACGATCTCGGCGCCGAACGCGCGCAACAACATTCGGCGTTCTTTACTCATCGTGTCCGGCATGGTCAGCACGCAGTGATAGCCGCGGGCGGCGCACACCATCGCCAGCGCGATGCCGGTGTTTCCGCTCGTCGGTTCCAGGATGATCGTGTCGGGCTTGATCAGGCCCGCCTGCTCGGCCGCGTCCAGCATGGCGACCCCGATGCGGTCCTTCACGCTGTTCGCGGGGTTGAAGAACTCCAGCTTGGCGACGACGTCGGCGACCGCCCCCTCGGTGACCCGGTTCAGCCGCACCAGCGGCGTGTTCCCGATCAGTTGTGTGACGTTATCTGCGATGCTCATCTGTCTTCCTCAGGCGATGTCGGTACATGACTCGTCGGTCGGCCAGCTGATGTCGTATTCGATGGCCACGGCTGTGGGTACGGTAAGCGCGATGGGGGTGAATCGATGTGCCGCTCCCTCCACTGCGACTCCGGTCAGCACCCGCCCGGTGAGGCTGTCCGGTGTTGTCGCGGTGACCGTCGTGGTGGACGTACCCGGTGCGGGCCGCAGGTAAAAGTCCGTGCCCGCCTGCACAGCGCCGACGACCGTCTCACCGTCGGAGTCGACGAGTGTGTGTCCGTCACCAACATTGAGCGTCAACGGGATTGGCACTTGAAACGGTCCTATGAGCTCCGAATTGGCGGTTGCGTCGGTATCGACTAGTTGTGGTTCCACCGTATCGCGCAAGGCTTTGCGCGCCCCAGTGATCAGATAATTGTAGAGGTGCACAATTCGATCGGCATTGCGGTAGTGGCGGGCACCGGTCAGCCAGAAGCGAACATGGTCGATGGTCGGATTGGTCGCGTCGGTCGTCGCGATCAATCGGTAATGGCGATACCCACGACCCCCGCTGCCGTGGCTGCTGGCCGAAACGGTGCTACCCACCCCGAGCGTGCGCCGGTGGCGACCCTTGCCCGCGTCCACCGTCAGCTGGGAACGCGAAATGTCTTGCCAGGCAATGCCGTCGGCGGACTTCTGAAGTTTCAGTCCGACGGCGGCGTCCGACGCCACCCAAACCGAGTACCCGCCCAATTGCGGTTCGCCGTCGAATTCGAAGGTGATCACGCGTCCGCCCGCTCGGCGCACCTTGACGGGAACGTTCAGCGGCCGGGTGTCCAGGGCCAAACCGTTGGTGAAATGCCAAATCGCGGCCTGGGTGGCGGCAATCGCCTCGTGTTCGCCGATATGGGCCCGGCCCAGCGGGTTGCCCGCGGCGCGCAGGCTTTCGCTCAGTTCGGCGGTCGTGCGCATCGGGAAGGAGTTGCGCAGGATCCAATCGACCTCGGCTTCGTGGTCGCGGCTGCGCAGGTGGGGCAGCGCCGACCAGCTGTCCAGGCGGTACCGGGACGGCTCATGTGGGGCGATGCCGAAGAAGTCCAATGAATACGCGTGCAGGTTGGGATTGACCCTGATGAGGTCGGTTCGGGCGGAGCTACCGTCGGCGAACACGATCGTGTCCACGGTGTGGGAGTACGTGCCGCCGCGGTAGCGCGTCATCCGCGCGACTTCCGTCGCGGGCCGGACGAGGACCCGGTGACGGGTCTGAACCGCCGCGGAGGCGCGGGTGGATAGGGACATCACTGTCATGGCTGGTCGTTCTTCCTGCAAAGTTTTCGGTTGGCGAACGCGCGCCTGGCGACCGCGGGGTGGGAAGGCCCATCGACCGGCGGGAGAGCGCGGGATTTCTACTGCGTCAAAAAAGCGTCAGGAAATCAACAACAGCGACAACAACAGCAGGCGGCAATGCGCGAAGGAACGAAGCGCGGCTGAACGGCCTGTTGCATGGGCCCCACTATAGGCCCAGACAAAGATCACTGTCAGATTGCGGGCGCTTTACGGCCCTTTAACTCAGCACGGGAGTAATGCTTTGCGCCGCCCCGAGAGTCTCCTAGGCTCGGCGCGCGAAGCCGGTCACGGCGGGTGATCATGGACCTGCCGCACTACGCTGCAGCATTCGATCGAGCACGGAAGGACCACGATGACGTCGGCTCAAAGCGAGTCTCAGGCACTCGGCGATCTCGCAGCTAGACAGCTGGCCAACGCGACGAAGACCGTCCCGCAGCTTTCCACGATCACGCCCCGCTGGTTGCTGCACCTGCTCAGCTGGGTGCCGGTGGAAGCGGGCCTGTACCGGGTGAACCGGGTGGTCAACCCAGAAGGGGTCGCGATCAAGGCCGAAGCGGGCGCGGGCACCGAAGAGCCGCTGCCGGAGACCTACGTCGACTACGAGACCAGCCCGCGCGAATACACGCTGCGCAGCATCTCGACCCTTGTCGACATCCACACTCGGGTCTCCGACCTGTATTCGAGTCCCCATGACCAGATCGCCCAGCAGCTGCGGCTGACCATCGAGACCATCAAGGAGCGCCAGGAGTTCGAGTTGGTCAACAGCCCCGAGTACGGGCTGCTGGCCCAGGCGACTCCGGAGCAGACCATCCAGACGCTGGCCGGCGCTCCGGCGCCCGACGACCTGGACGCGCTGATCACCAAGGTGTGGAAGACGCCCAGCTTCTTTTTGACCCATCCGCTGGGAATCGCCGCGTTCGGCCGCGAGGCCACCTACCGCGGCGTGCCGCCGCCGGTGGTCAGCCTGTTCGGTGCGCAGTTCATCACCTGGCGCGGCATCCCGCTCATCCCGTCGGATAAGGTGCCGGTGGAAGACGGCAAGACCAAGTTCATCCTGGTGCGCACCGGCGAGGAGCGCCAGGGTGTGGTCGGCCTGTTCCAGCCGGGCCTGGTCGGCGAGCAGGCGCCGGGGCTCTCGGTGCGGTTCACCGGCATCAACCAGTCGGCGATCGCGACCTACCTGGTCACCCTCTACTCGTCCCTGGCCGTGCTCACCGACGACGCGCTCGCCGTGCTCGACGGCGTCGCCGTGGACCAGTTCCATGAGTACAAGTGAGTACCGCGCGGTAGACGCCGAAAGCGACCTGCCCATCAGCGCCGCGGAACTCGCCGCGTTGGCCACCCAGCTGTACGCGGCCAGCATCCGGCCGGGTCCCGACAGCCCGCCGCAGTCGGCGCCGCCGGCCCCGCGCGGCAGCGTGCCCGACGCCACGGCCGCGACGTCGGCCGGGCAGGCGGTCGCCGGCACCGCCGACGTGTATCCGGCGCCGATTCCGGCGCTGGGTTTGACCGACGTGTACGTTCCGGCCCCGACATCGCCCGAGCCCGAAACGCCGCCGCAGGGGGTGCCGGTCGCCCCGCGCGGCGGCGTGCCGGACGCCACGGCGGCGACGTCGGCCGGACGGGCGGCCGTCGCGGCGGTCGACGTGTATTCGGCCCCGATACCGGCGCTGGGTGTCACCGACATCTACCTGCCGGGTCCGGCGTCACCGGAGCCCGACGCCCCGCCGCAGACCGTTCCGGTCGCGCCCCGGGGTGGTGTGCCGGACACGACCGCCGCGTCGGGCGACTTCGGCGGACTCGTGGTGCCCGCCGCCCTGCCGTACGCGGTGCCGTCCTGGGGATCACAGGCGCCGCCGGGGCCCGACCTTCGCTGGTCGGAGCTCGCCGTGCCCGCCGCGCCGCCCGCACCGACCGGCGACGAACACAATTACTCGTTCCTCAGCGTTGCCGACGCGGTGCCGCGGCTGCCCGACGAGCACGAGGTGTTCGACGTCAACGCGATCCGGGCGGACTTCCCGATCCTCAAGGAGGTCGTCAACGGAAAGCCGCTGATCTGGTTCGACAACGCGGCGACCACCCAGAAGCCGCAGGTGGTGATCGACCGGCTGTCACACTTTTACGCTCACGAGAACTCCAACATTCACCGCGCCGCACACGAATTGGCGGCCAGGGCCACGGACGCCTACGAGGAAGCCCGCGACACCGTGGCCGAATTCATCGGCGCGCCAAGTTCCGAGAACATCGTCTTCGTGCGGGGCACCACCGAGGCGATCAACTTGGTGGCGCATGCGTGGGGCGGCAAGCATCTGCAACCCGGCGACGAGATCGTCATCACCCACCTGGAGCACCACGCCAACATCGTTCCCTGGCAACTCATTTCGCAGAAAACGGGCGCGATCCTGAAGGTTGCGCCGATCGACGACGCGGGCAATCTGCTGCTGAGCGAGTTCGAGGAGTTGCTCGGCCCCAGGACGAAGCTGGTGGCCGCCAGCCAGGTGTCCAACGCGTTGGGCACGGTGGTCCCGGTGGACAAGATCGTGGAGCTCGGGCATCGCTATGGCGCGCGGGTGCTCATCGACGCGGCTCAGTCGATTCAGCATGTGCCGGTTGATGTTTCCGAGCTCGGCGCCGACTTCCTGGTGTTCTCCGGGCACAAGATCTACGGTCCGACCGGTATCGGGGCGCTCTACGGCACCGAGGAGGCGCTGACCGAAACGCCGCCGTGGCAGGGCGGCGGCCACATGATCGCCGACGTGACGATCGAACGCTCGCTGTATCAGGGGCCGCCCACCAAGTTCGAGGCCGGCACCGGCAACATCGCCGACGCCGTCGGGCTCACCGAGGCGCTGCGGTACGTGCAGCGATTGGGGATCGAACGGATTGCGGCCTACGAGCACGCGTTGCTGGAGTACGCAACGCCGCGCCTGGCTGACATCGCGGGTGTCCGGTTGGTGGGTACCGCAACCGAGAAGGCCAGTGTGCTGTCCTTCGTGCTGGCCGGGCACGATCCGCTCGAAGTGGGCAAGGCGCTCAACGCCGAGGGCATCGCGGTGCGCGCCGGCCATCACTGCGCGCAGCCCGCGCTGCGGCGACTGGGGTTGGAGGCCACGGTTCGCCCGTCGTTCGCTTTCTACAACACGTTCGAGGAGATCGACGTCTTCCTCGCGGCGGTGCGCCGGATCGCCGAGGGCGGCACCAACGTCGGCTGACGGCCCAGGCCCGCGGCTAAGTGCCCGTGTACCAGCCCAACACGCGCGACGTCAGCAATACGATGCCCAGCGAGACCGCGGCGACAACCGTGAGCCCGATGATGGCGACCACCAGCGGTCGCCATCCGGTGCGCGCGATCTGGCGGATGTCGGTGTTGAGTCCCACGCCGGCAAAAGTCAGCAGGAACGCCCATTTCGACACGTTGGCGAGGTTCGCGGTCTGGCCCTTGGTCAGCCAGCCCGCGGTCGCGATCGCGGAGACCACCAGGAAGCCCAGCACGAACTTCGGGAACTTCTCCCAGACGAACGCGGCCTTGGCCTTGGCCTCGGGCGCGATCTCGTCGGCCTGCCCACGCGCGGCCCAATAGAGGGCGAAGCCCAGGACCACGAACCCGATCAGCGCGTTACGGGTCGACTTCACCAGCACCGCGATCTTGCCGGCGTGGTCGGAATACAGGTAGCCGGTGGCCGTGGTTTCGGCGGTGTTGTCCACCGAAAGCCCGGCCCACAAGCCGAATTCGTGATCCGTCAGCCCGATCGCATGCCCCAGCGGTGGCAGCGCGAACAGCGAGACCGCGCCCAGCGCCAGGATCGCCGCGATCGCGTAGCTGACATCGGCGTTGCGGGCCCGGATCGCGCCCTTGGCCGCCACGATGGCCGACACCCCGCAGATGGACGTCCCGATCGCCAGCAGCGAGCCGAGCTTGCCCGACAACCCGAACGCGCGCGCCGCGACGATGATGATCGTCCCCGCGATCGTCATGTCGACGAGGATCTGCACCAGGCTGATGCCGCCGAGTTTCGCGATGTCACCGAGGACGAACCGCGAACCGAGCGCAACGATCCCGACCTTGAGCCAGAATTCGTAGGTCTGCACGCCGGGCCGGAATATCGGGTGCAGGCCGACGGTATTGGTGATGAGCAACCCAATCACGATGGCCCACAACACGTATTCGATGTCGGGCACCGTCCAGTGGTGGTGCTTGGCCAGCGTGTTCCACCAGATCTGGGCGTACTTGCCCAGCACCCCGACGCCGATCAACAGCAGGATGCCCGGCACGTAGTCGAGCGGACGTGCGCTGGTGAATGTGACCTCGGTCGACGTTTCGTCGGGCTCGACGCGAACGGTGCTCATGCGGTCACCACGGGATCTTCGGAAGCAGGTTGGCCACGGCCAGCGCGACGATCACGCCGGCCACCGCGGTCGCCCACCAGTCCACCGATATCGAACCGAGCCGCGCCGGCCAGCCCGGTGATTGCGGCCTTTCATCATGTCCATCACTCGCGTCACCCATGCTGCTTGCTCCTCAGTCCTCTGCGGCGGCCATGGGCGCCACATCCTTTGCGAATGATGGTGTCTCGGGGCGCGGCCACCAAGTGATTGGCTCGCCCTGAATTTAGGCGCGCGGTCGCGGTCAGGTTGGCAGGCCGTGCTTTTCGGCATCCGCACGGTACCGGCCCACCCAGTCATCGGAGCGCTGGTCCGCCTGGCGTTCGAGCACCGGCTCGGGAGCCAGTTGCGGGTCGAGTCCCAAGGCCTCCAGGATGGCGGCCACCACCTGAGTCAGGTTGCGCCACAAGACCGGATAGGGGATGTCCATCGGCTTGACGTCCTCTTCGGCGAACCAATTCCGCCAGGCCTCGTCCTGGGCGCGCAACATGGTGACGACGTGGGCGATCGCGCCGGCGTGATAGGTGGCGCGCGCGTCGCGGACCGGGTCCGGCCTGCCGCGCCACACCCGCGTCTGCACCGCGCGCCAGAACGAGACCGCCTGCGAGATCACATCGGGCCGGTGGACATAGATGAAGAGCGGTTCCTCGCCCACCACGTCGCGGATCGCGGCCCGCAGACCGTCACCGCTTCGATTCGGCAGATTCTTTGCGCGATCAAGCAACAGCGGAGTCTGGTTCCACATCAGCTTGCCGCCCCAAATGCCGTTCGGTGTCCTCCCGACCGTGCGGATGTAGTCCCGCCAAATCTCCGGCGGCGCGAGGTCAGGCGTCCCGGCATCAAGCGGGTCGAGCAGGCTCAGGATCGATTCGTCCTCCACCCCGGCGAACCATTCGCGCGGCTGCGGGGCCTGGCTGGTGGCCGGCAGGTATTGAAAGAACTCCTGCGGCTCGCCGGCGACACCGGTCGCGCGCAGCGATTCGACCAACAGCGTGCTGCCGCTGCGTTGGGATGCCAGCACCAGATACGAGGACGGGCGATCAGTCACCTCGCAAGCGTATCCGGGTGGAAATGCTCTCGCAGGTGGTCCTTTTAGGCTCACCCTGACCGTAACCCTTGCTTCGAATACCGGCACTCGCCGACTGTGTCGGGGGCGGCGATAGCCGAACGGGACGGTGGCCGTGAACGCTCATCCAGGTTTGCGATGGAAAACTCGGCAAGCGACGAGTCGCCATTCTTCGACCCCGCCAGCCGAGGGCTCGCCGACGCATGTGACATTGGCCGCATGCTGGTCCGGCCGCCTTCGTGCCCCTCCCACGAACCACCCCGCGCTCTGGCCCCGGTCGCCGCGCGGCCGCAGGATCGGGCCTTAACCTGGGGTTATTCACGTCATGGCATGCCGTGATGATCGACGACGGCATGAACTCCCGCCAACCCTCACTCGGCGCTGGCCATATTTCTTCGTGTTGATTGCAACTCTTACGCGCGCATAGCCGTGCCCGTAAATTTCTGGCGTGGTCTATGCGCGGCAAACTGACATCGCAGTCGGCGTGTAAAAACATCCGCGGCTTTTGCGCCGGTTAATTACCGGCGGATTAATTGCATTACGAGAATGGAAAACGGGATTGGGCCATATGAACGGCGGTCGGGCGGAGCGAGCCTTGTGAACGGCTCCACCATCGCGAAGCCCATGAACGCTCTGGGCGAGTTCTTCCTACTCAGCGCCCGAGCGCTGATCGCCGCGGTGCGGGGCCCGTGGGCGTGGCGGGAGTTGCTGGAGCAGATCTGGTTCGTCGCACGGGTGTCCATCGTTCCGACGATCATGTTGTCGATCCCGTACACGGTCCTCATCGTGTTCGTCCTGAACATCCTGTTGGTCGAGATCGGCGCCGGTGATCTGTCCGGTGCGGGCGCGGGTCTGGCGTCGGTGACGCAGGTCGGCCCCGTCGTCACCGCGATGGTCGTCTCCGGTGCCGGGTCGACCGCGATGTGCGCCGACCTCGGCGCCCGCACCATCCGGGAGGAAATCGACGCGATGAAGGTGATCGGCGTCGATCCGATTCAGGCCCTGGTGGTTCCGCGCATCATCGCCGCCACTTTCGTCGCGGTCCTGTTGTACTCGGTGGTTGCGGTCACCGGGCTGACGGGAAGCTACGTTTTCGTGGTCTTCGTTCAGCACGTCACCCCCGGCGCTTTCGTCGCAGGAATGACCCTCGTTACGGGGCTTCCTCAGGTAGTGACGTCGCTGATCAAGGCCACGCTGTTCGGGTTGTCGGCGGGCCTGATCGCTTGCTACAAGGGCTTGTCGGTGGGCGGCGGTCCCACCGGTGTCGGTAATGCCGTCAACGAGACCGTGGTCTTTTCTTTCATGGCACTCTTTTTCATCAACATCGTGCTCACCGCGCTCGGCGTGAAGGTCACCGCGAAGTGACCGACGCAGCGGGGGAACCGTCGTGGATCATCAGCCTTGGCCCGCGGGTGACCGACTACGCCCGCAAGCTCGGTGAACAGACGGCGTTTTACGGGCAATCCCTGGTCAACATCGCGGATGCGGTACGGCGCTACCCGGGTGAGCTGCTTCGGCTGATCGCCGAGATGGGCATGGGCACAGGCGCTTTGGCGGTGATAGGGGGGACCGTAGGCATCATCGGCTTCCTGACCCTGACCACCGGCGCCCTGGTCGCGGTCCAGGGCTACGACACGCTGTCCAACGTCGGGGTCGAGGCGCTGACCGGATTTCTGTCGGCCTTTTTGAATGTTCGGATGATCGCGCCGTGCACCGCCGGCCTGGCCTTGGCAGCCACGATCGGTGCCGGCGCGACGGCGCAACTGGGGGCCATGCGGATCAACGAGGAGATCGACGCGCTGGAGGTGATGGGCATCCGCGCGATCACGTATCTGTCATCGACACGGATCATCGCCGGCATCCTGGTCGTCATCCCGCTATACGCCGTCGCGGTGTTGATGTCGTTCATCGCAGCCAAGTTCCTGACGATTTACAGCTATGGCCAGTCGCGCGGGGTGTACGAGCATTACTTCTCGACGTTTTTGCGTCCCACCGACTTGTTCTGGTCGTTTCTGGCGGCTCTGACCATGGCGACGGGCGTGATGGTGGTGCACACGTATTACGGTTTCACCGCGACAGGTGGTCCCGCCGGGGTGGGGGAGGCTGTCGGGCGTTCGGTGCGGTCATCGATGATCGTCACGGCCTTTGTCTGCCTGGCGATTTCGTTGTCCGTCTACGGACAGTCCGGCAACTTCAACCTGTCGGGATGACGGCATGAGCAATCACAGGCAGAGCGGACCGGGGCAAAGCAATAGGGTCCGCCGCAGCAGAATCGACCCGATCTGGTGGGCGCCGACTCTGTTTATCCTTGTGGCAGCGATTATCGCGTTGACCGCGGGCGCGTTCTCGGGCAAATTCCAGGAGTCGATCCCGCTGACGCTCGTGTCAGACCGGGCCGGGCTCGTGATGGAGCAGGGCGCCAAGGTCAAGCTGCGCGGCGTGCAGGTCGGCCAGGTGGCGTCGATCGGGACCGACGTGAAAGCGGCTCAGCTACAGCTCAAGATGCAGCCCGGCCCGTTCAAGTACCTGCCGAGCAACCTCGAGGCCGAAATCAAATCCACCACGGCGTTCGGGTCGAAATAC
>NZ_LZIZ01000082.1:0-22535 GCF_001666915.1 Mycobacterium sp. E3339
TCTCGCGGACGTGACGGTGCTGGAGAAGGCCGACGACATCGGCGGTGTCTGGCGGGAGAACACCTACCCCGGTGCGGCCTGCGACGTCCCGTCCAACCTGTACTCCTACTCCTTCGCCCGCAAGACGGACTGGGGGCGGCGGTACGCCGAGCAGCCCGACATCCTCGGCTACATACACGACACCGCCGACCGGTTGGGCCTGCGGGACCTGGTCCGCACCGGGGTGGAGGTCACCTCGGCGCGCTACGACGACGACACCGCCACCTGGCGGGTGACGACGTCGGACGGCGCGACGCGCGAGGCCGACGTGCTGGTGCCCGCGGTGGGCCAGCTGTCGCGGCCGGCGTTCCCGAACATTCCGGGACTCGACACGTTCGCGGGCCCCTCGTTCCATTCGGCGCAGTGGCGCCACGACGTCGACCTGACCGGCAAGCGCGTCGCGGTCCTCGGCACCGGCGCGTCGGCGATCCAGTTCGTCCCGCGCATCCGCCAGACCGCGGGGCGCGTCACCGTGTTTCAGCGCTCCGCGCCGTACATCATCCCGAAGCCGGACCGCGCCTACACCCAAGCGCACCACACCGCGTTCGCCAAGGCGCCGGGGTTCGCCGCCGCCATGCGGGGGCTGATCTGGGAGATCTCGGAGTTCTTCGGCCTCGCGCTGACCAGGGTGGCCCCGCTCGCCCGGCTGATCGGCATCGTCGCGTCGGCGAACATCAAGCGGCACATCAAGGATCCGGTGCTGCGGGCCAAGGTCACCCCCGACTATCCGATCGGGTGCAAGCGCGTGCTGTTCAGCAACGACTGGTATCCGGCGCTGGCCAGCGACAACGTCGACGTCGAGACCGAGGCGATCAGCGAGGTGACGCCGGCGGGGGTGCGCACCGCCGACGGCCGGCTGCACGAGGTCGACGTCATCATCTACGGCACCGGGTTCAAGGCCACCGAATTCCTGGCCCCGATGACGATCACCGGCCGCGACGGCCGTGACCTGCACGCCGAATGGGCCGGCGGTGCGCGCGCCCATCTGGGCATGGCCGTGCCGGGTTTCCCGAACATGTTTCTGATCTACGGGCCGAACACCAACCTGGGCAGCAGCTCGATCATCCTGATGATGGAGCAGCAGGCCCGCTATATCCGTCAGCTCACCGAGGAGCTCGCCCGCGGCGGCGTGGGGCGCGCGTTCGAGGTGCGGGCCGACGTGGAACAGGCCTACGACGCGGAGGTCCAGGCCCGCCTGGACGCCGGCGTGTGGACCACCTGCGACTCCTGGTACCGCACCGCCTCGGGCCGGGTCACCACCAACTGGCCGGGGCTGGTGCACGAATACCAGCGCCGCACAAGGGCCGTGGCGCTGGCGGACTACGAGGTGGTCCTGCCGGAACGCGCGGCCAGCAAGGTCGGCGCCTGACGGGACTACGCTGCAAGGCATGCTCGCAGCGTTCGGATTCGAAACCATGGGTGTGGTCGTCGGCGACATGTTTTTCGTCGACCCGCGCCCGCTCGAGGGTCAGGAGACGCCGGAGCGGGGCGTGCGGCTGGAACTGCGCCTCGTCGACAGGGACGAGCCGCAGGGCTCGATCTACGCCGGCGTCCCGATCGGGTTCAACCGCCCGGTGTGGCGGGTCGATCTGTTCGGCTCCACCGAGAGCCCGCCGGGCACGCTGGACCGAGCCCATCACCACCCGCGGTTCGACGGTTGGGAGCCCGGCCGCCGGCATTTCGTCCCGGAGCTGTCCGCCGACCCGGTGGCCTGGTTGGCCGATCAGCTGGCCGACCCGGCCGCCGTGCTGGCGCGGGCCGGCGTCGATCCCGACGCAGTTCCCGAGGCCGACAAGGCCGGTCTGGCCGCGGCCGCCCCGGAGATCGTGGCCGCGGTGAAACGGATGCTCGACGGCGTGCGGGACGGGGAGTTGGCTCCGTCGCCGCCCGAGCCGGTCGCGGCCGCCCGCACCGGCTGGCTCTAGCCGGTCACCTTTTCGGCCAGCGCGGCCAGCTTGGCGTCGAGTTGCAGTGCGGCGCTGAGCAATTCGGGGTTGGGTTCGACGACCATCAGCGACGACGGCTTGACGTAGGTCAGGCTGCTGCCTGGGCCCTCGTCGGTGATCAGGAGCTCGACCGGGGCGAACAGGCCCGCGGTGACGTCGTGGCGCAGCATCGTGATCGCGATCAGCGGGTTGCCGAGAACGACGCGGGTCACCTTGCGGTCGATGCCGGCCTTGGCGATCCACGCCCCGTGGTCGAAGGCGCCGAACAGCATGAATCCGCTGGGCCCGACGTGCGTTTCGACGCGCTGCCGGTAAGCGTCCCAGCCGTCGGTGCTCGCCGCGATGTCGTTGATGGGGACGGGCCGCTCGCCGATGTCGGCCAGGAGCGCGGCGAGCATCTCGTCGTAGCTCTTGGCGCTCTCGTAGCGCACGCGCACGCCGTTGAAAACGGTCTCGGTCATAATCTCCCCGTCCTTCGGTCCTCGCCGATCTTGAGGATCGGCGTCCGGTTCTCCGGTTGAACCCGTTCCCACAGGCCGCCCTTGCCCAGCGCCCTTCCCGACTCGTCCTCTCGGCGGAGCCATTCCTCGGCGCTCCTGATCCGATGCGGGTGAATCTCGTCGAGCAGGGCGTAATCGCGCTTGATGACCTCGTACCTCCACAAGTTCCAGAACCCGGTGAAGTTGTCGCGGATGTTCATGGTGCTCTTGTCGTTCGGGTCCGCGTTGTACCCGGCGGGCGCGTCCGCGGCCCTGCTGAGGGGACCCTCGCGCCAGTAGGTGTCCAGATCGGTGTCGATGTAGCGGGCCGGATGCCCGGTGACCTTCTCGAACGCCGCGGCAAGATCGGCGTAGCGGATCTGGTCAATGGCGACTTCGAGATCGAGGCCGTTCGCGCGCTCGGGATGGTCGAAAAGCCAACGGACGTAATAGCCGCAGTCTTCGAGAGCCACGTGGGGTACGGCTCCCTCGCCCAGTGGAACCCGCCACGTCACCACGCCGTCCTCGATCGTGGGTGCCATCGGCGTGCCGGGCGAAATCACCATCTCGATGTACGGGCCCGTCGTGAACACCGCCGCGCCCATTCGGTTTCCGTTCACCCGATTCTGAAACAGGATCCACTCACCCACGCGGCCCTTGCCGTCATAGTGGCCGGTGCGGAACTTGGAGTCATACCCCGACTTCTTGAGCCCGTAGTCGAGGTTTCCGTAGACGAAGAACTTGATGCCCTCTTCGACGGCAATCTCGTAAGCGCGCATCGCCCAATAGATCTCGGTTTTCTCGCCGGTGTTGAACCCGTCGATGTTGACGAACGCTCCGTCGGCGCCGCGGAACCCTTCGCGCAGCGTCGCTTCGTCGGCGAACGAACCTTCCAGGGCGGAGACGTTGTCGAGGGCGAGCAGCTCCTTGGCCCGCCGGGACGCCGGGTCGCGGCTGAGGAATCGAACGGAGTATTTCTGGTCGGCGACCAGGGCGCGAATGACGGGCATGCCCTGGGCGCCGGTGCCGCCGATGACGAAGATCTTCGAGGTTTTGTGCGGGGACATCGTCGCCTCACAACCGCTCGATGATGGTGGCGTTGGCCATGCCGCCGCCCTCGCACATGGTCTGCAGCCCGTACCGCCCGCCGCGCTGCTCCAAAGCGTTCACGAGCGTCGTCATGATGCGCGCGCCGCTGGCGCCCAGCGGGTGGCCGATCGCGATCGCGCCGCCGTTCACGTTGGTCTTGGCCAGGTCGGCGCCGGTGTCGTGCGCCCAGGCGAGGACGACGGGCGCGAAGGCCTCGTTCACCTCGAACAGGTCGATGTCGGCCAGCGTCAGCCCGGCGCGGCTCAGCACCTTTTCGGTGGCCGGGATGACCCCGGTCAGCATGTAGAGCGGATCGGAGCCCACGACGGTGGTGGTGTGGATGCGGGCCAGCGGGCGCAGGCCCAGTTTCTTGGCCGTGTCGCTGGTGGTGATCAGCACGGCGGCGCTGCCGTCGGACAGCGGCGAGGAGTTGCCGGCGGTGATCTCCCAATTGATCTGGGGGAAGCGGGCTTTCATGGCCTCGCTGTAGAACGCGGGCCGCAAGCCGGCCAGCGTCTCGACGGTGGTGCCGGGGCGGATGAATTCGTCGGTGGCGAGCCCGGCGATTCCGATCAGCTCGTTGTCGAACAGCCCGTCCTTGGTGGCGCGGGCGGCCTTGTCGTGGCTGGCGGCGGAGAACTCGTCGAGCTGGGTGCGCGAGAAGCCCCAGCGCGCCGCGATCAGTTCGGCGCTGATGCCCTGCGGCACCAGGCCGTCGGGGTAGCGCCGCGTCATGTCGTCGCCGAACGGGTTGCTGCCCGGCAGCACCGAGGTGCCCATCGGGACGCGGCCCATCGACTCCACACCGGCGGCGACGACGAGGTCGTAGGCGCCGGAAATCACGCCCTGGGCGGCGAAGCTGATGGCCTGCTGGCTGCTGCCGCACTGCCGGTCGATCGTGACGCCGGGAACCGATTCCGGGAATCCCGCGCCCAGCAGCGCGTTGCGGGCGATGTTCACGGCCTGGTCGCCGACCTGGGCGACGGCTCCGGCGATGACGTCGTCGATCTGCCCCGGGTCCACGCCGGTGCGGGCCACCACTTCCCGCAGGCTGTGCGCCAGCAGGTCGGCCGGCAGCACGTCGTGCAGGGCGCCGGTGGGTTTGCCCTTGCCGATGGGCGTGCGGACGGCTCCGACGATGACGGCGTCGCGGTTCATGGCTCCTCCTCGAGTCCCAGCATCTAGGTATAGATTTCTGTACTCAGGTAAACATCTGGGTACACTAAAAGCAACCCAGCCGGGGAGGTGATCTATGACACTGCTGCAGGGACCGCTGGCCGACCGCGATGCCTGGTCGGCCGTCGGCGAGTGCGCGATCGAGAAGACCATGTCGGTGGTGGGCACCAAGTCCGCGATGCTGATCATGCGCGAGGCGTACTACGGCACCACGCGGTTCGATGACTTCACCCGCCGGGTGGGCATCACCAAGGCCGCCGCCGCGGCGCGGCTGTCCGAGTTGGTCGAGCTGGGGCTGCTCAAGCGGCAGCCCTACCACGAGCCCGGGCAGCGCCGCCGCGACGAGTACGTGCTCACCGAGGCCGGCATCGACTTCATGCCGGTGGTGTGGGCGATGTTCGAGTGGGGCCGGCGGCACCTGCCGGGGCGGCACCGGCTGCGCCTGACGCACGTGGGCTGCGGCGCCGACGCGGAGGTCCAGATGCGTTGCACCGAGGGGCATCTGGTGCCGCCCGACGAGCTCGGTGTGCGGCTGGCTAAGCCTGATTGAGCGCGGCCAGCAGCCGGCGGGCCGCGGCCACGCGGCGGGCGGCGGGGCCGGACAGGGTGTCGAGCGCGCACTCGGGGTCGGCCGGCGGTCCCATGTGTCCGCAGCCGCGCGGGCAGTCCTCGATCGCCTCGGCGAGATCCGAGAATGCCATCAACACGTCGTCGGGCTCGATGTGGGCCAGCCCGAACGAGCGGATGCCCGGGGTGTCGATCACCCAGCCCGACGTCGCGAGCGGAAGCGCCACCGACTGGGTGGAGGTGTGCCGTCCCCGGCCGATGTCGGTCACCTCGCCGACCGCCCGTTCCGCCTGCGGCACAAGGCGATTCACCAACGTGGACTTGCCGACGCCCGAATGCCCGAGCAGCACCGTGATCTTGCCGTCGAGCAGGTCGGCCACCGCGAGCAGCGGGTCGTCTCGGCCCGCCGCGACCACCGTCAGGTCCAGGTCCACGAACTGCTCGGCGAACGGCTCGGGCGGCGCGAGGTCGGTCTTGGTCAGGCACAGGATCGGTGTCAGCCCGCCGGCGAAGGCGGCGATCAGCGCCCGGTCGACCAGGCCGCTGCGCGGCGGCGGGTCGGCCAGCGCCACCACCATTAGCAACTGGTCAGCGTTGGCGACCACCACCCGCTCGGTCGGATCGGTGTCATCGGCCGTGCGGCGCAACACCGTTCGCCGCTCCGCGCGCCGGACGATTCGGGCCAGCGTGTCCGGCCGCCCGGACAGATCACCCACCACGTCGACGTCGTCGCCGACGACGATCGGCGTGCGGCCAAGTTCCCGGGCCCGCATCGCGGTGACCCGCCGCTGCGGGTCGCCGCCCAGCACGCATCCCCAGCGGCCCCGGTCGACGCTGACCACCATCGCGGCCTCGGCGTCGGCGTGCTCGGGACGAGTCTTGGTGCGCGGTCGCGAGCCCCTGCCGGAGCGGACCTTGACGTCGGACTCGTCGTAATCGCCGGGCCTCAAATATCGGACCCCAGCATGTCCGCCCACAGCTCCGGGAACTCCGGCAGCGTCTTGGAGGTGGAGCCGATGTCGTCCACCTCGACGCCGGCCACCCGCAGCCCGACGATCGCGCCCGCCATCGCCATCCGGTGGTCGGCGTAGGCCCGCCACACGCCTGGGCGCAGCGGGGTCGCGGTGATCACCAGGCCGTCGGGCGTTTCGGCGCAGTCGCCGCCCAGGCGATTGATCTCGGCGCTCAGCGCCGCGAGCCGGTCCGTCTCGTGGCCGCGCAGATGCCCGATGCCCGAAAGGTGGGACACCGAGCCCGGGGTCGCGAGCGCGGCCAGCGCCGCCACCGACGGGGTCAGCTCGCCGACCGCGCGCAGGTCGACGTCGAAGCCGTCATACGTCGCGGACCCCTGCACCTCGAGGAACGAATCGCCTTGATTGACAGTGGCATTCAGCTTGCCCAGCACGGTCAGGATGTGATCGGCGGGCTGCACGCTGGTGTCCGGCCAGCCGGTGATGCGCACCGTTCCGCCGCTGACCACGGCGGCCGCCAGGAAGGGAACGGCGTTCGTCAGGTCGGGTTCCACCTCCCAGTGCCGGGCCGCGACCGGGCCGGGCCGCACGCGCCAGCGGTTGGGCACCGAGTCGTCGACGTCGACGCCGGCCTGCCGCAGCATCTCCACCGTCATGGCGATGTGCGGCGCCGACGGCAGCGTCGCACCGGTGTGCCGCACGGTCAGGCCCTCGGTGAACGACGGCGCGCACAGCAGCAGCCCCGACACGAATTGCGAGGACGCCGAGGCGTCGATGTCCACGGTCCCGCCGGCGACCGATCCGCCGCCGTGGACCCGGAAGGGCAGGCCGGCGCCCTCGATCGGCACGCCGAGGCCGCGCAGGGCGTCGAGCAACGGCGCGATCGGCCGCGCGCGGGCCTGTTCGTCGCCGTCGAACTCGACCACCGCCTCGGCCAGCGCCGCCAGCGGCGGCACGAACCGCAGCACCGTGCCGGCCAGGCCGCAATCCACCCGCGCGTCGGGCCCGGGGGCGATCCGGCCACCGACCGTCAGCTCGGACCCGGACCCGTCGACGCGCAGGCCGAGGGCGCGCAGCGCGCCGATCATCAGGTCGGTGTCCCGGCTGCGCAGCGCCCCGCTGATCGTCGGATCGCCGTGCCCTTGCGCGGCGGCCAGGGCGGCCAGCACGAGCGCGCGATTGGTCTGCGACTTCGAGCCCGGAACGGTCACGGTCGCGTGGACCGGTTTCGGCGCGTCGGGGGCCGTCCACATGCTCACCGGTCCATCATGGCGTGTCGGCAGGCAATGCCACTATGGAAGGTATGTGCGGACGGTTCGCGGTCACCACCGATCCGGCGCTGCTGGCCCAGAAGATCAAGGCGATCGACGAGGCCACCGGCGCCTCGGAGAACGCCGGGGCGCCCAACTACAACGTGGCCCCGACGACGACCATCGCGACCGTCGTGACCCGCCACACCGACCCCGACGACGACCCCACCCGCCGGGTGCGGCTGATGCGCTGGGGTCTGGTGCCGCCGTGGATCAAGGCCGGTTCCGACGGCGCACCGGAGACCAAGGGCCCGATGCTGATCAACGCCCGCGCCGACAAGGTCACCACCTCGCCCGCGTTCCGGTCCAGCGCCAAGTCGAAGCGGTGCCTGATCCCGATGGACGGCTACTACGAATGGCGCGTCAACGAACCGGCCGGCGGCAAGAAATCACGCAAGACGCCGTTCTTCATGTACCGCGAGGACGGCGAGCCGCTGTTCATGGCGGGGCTGTGGTCGGTGTGGAAACCGGCCAAGGAGGGCTCGCCGCTGCTGAGCTGCACGATCATCACCACCGACGCGCCCGGCGAGCTGGCCGAGATCCATGACCGGATGCCGCTGGTGATGCCCGAGCGCGACTGGGACCGCTGGTTGGACCCGGACGCCCCGATCGACGAAGAACTGCTCACCCGGCCGCCCGATGTGCGCGCCATCCGGATGCGCGAGGTCTCCACGCTGGTCAACAATGTGCGCAACAACGGGCCGCAGCTGCTCGAGCCGGCCGACCCGGAGCCCGAACAGGCCACACTGCTTTAGTTGCTGAGGACCAGCTTCCAGTTGCCGTTGATGTTGCGGTCCGGGACGCACCAGAAGTTGTTCCAGTTGCCCGGCGTCGAGGCCTTCACGCCCGGCCCGGCGTCCTGGCAGGCCGCCCGGGTCGGGTAGTTGCCCTCGGTTTGGATGGTGTCGGCGGTGCTGGTTCCGACGCCGACGGTCAGCAAGCCGGCGAACGCGAGCACACCGGCAGCGAAAGATCTGTTGATTGATCGCTTCATGCCGATAACGGTATGCGTAAACGGGCGATCACAAGGGCTTTTTGCGGTGACGGCCGATGCAGGTACGCGATACCGAATTGTGTCCGAAAGGCCCTGTTGCCGTTGCTCTGGGACGGCGGAGCATATTGGCATGACAACCACCGAAAAAGCTGTTTTCGAGGGCCCGCTGCAGCAACTTGCCCGTAGCGCATGGCAGCTGGTTCTCTTCATCGGCATCCTCGCCGTGGCGCTGGGTGTCATCGTCCTGGCCTGGCCCGGCAAGACCCTGTTCGTGGCCGGGGTGCTGTTCGGCATCTACCTCGTGGTTTCCGGAATTGGTTACGTGTTCGCCGCCTTCGGCGCGCACACCGGTGCCGCGATGCGCGTGCTGGCATTCCTGACCGGCGTCGTGTCGTTGGTGCTGGGCTTCTTCTGCTTCCGGGACAGGTTCGAGGCGGCCTGGCTGCTGGCACTGTGGATCGGGATCAGCTGGGTGTTCCGTGGGATGAGCCTGCTCGCCGCGGCGCTGTCCTTCGACCACCTGCCCGGCCGCGGATGGCAGGTCATTTCCGGGCTGATCATCATCATCGGCGGCGGGGTGCTCATCATCTATCCGCAGGATTCGCTCGCGGTGTTGACCCTGGTCGCGGGGTGCTGGCTGATCGCCATCGGCATCGTCGACGTCATCAGCGCGCTGCAGATCCGCAGCCGGCTTCGGGCGTGACGGTCCGCCACTCAGCCAGGAAGTTGTCGGTCAATCTCGAAGGCCAGGCATAGTTCCGCGAGCTCCGTGGGCCGCGAGAGCGACCGGCCGGTCAACTCCTCGATCCGGCGCAGCCGGTGCCGAACCGTGTTGGGGTGACAGTAGATTCGGGCCGCGGTGTCGTTAGCGGAGCCGCCCGCCTGCAGCCAGGCGCCGAAGGTCTGCAGCAACACGGCGCGCTCCTCGGCGGGCAGTTCGTCCACCCGCCGCAGCAGCTCCGACTTGATCTTGCCCATCACCTCGGGCGCGCTGACCGCCGCGACCGCGAGCGGGGTGCCGTCGAAGACCGCGACGAGTGAGTTCTCCGATCGCTTCTGGCTCAGGGCGATTCGCGCGAAGCGCAGCGCGCCGGTGGTCTCGGTCAGCTCCTGGAACACCGGACTGATCCCCACCCGGGCCGTCGCCGTGTGCCCGAGCACCTCAACGAGGGTGCCGAGCGTGCCGGACGGCCCCGGATTGCGAACGTGGACGATTCCGGCTTGCAGGTCGGGCAGCAGCCGCCACGCCGAGCGGATGTCGCGGGCCCACAGCTTGTTCTCGATCGAGGGCAGGCCGGCCCTGCCGATCGCGGGCAGTTCCGCGGCCACGACGACGTACGGGCCCCCGGTGGGCAGCCGCAGTAGCTCGGCCGCCTCCCAGAGGCTGTGCGCGCCGGTCATCCGGCCCGACAAGAGCGCTTCGACCAAAGCGGACCGCTCTTCCTCGCGCTGAAACATCTGCGCCGTGAGCTGCTGGCGGTACGCGCCGCTCATCGCGTCGGTGAACGTCTCCTGGGCGAAGAAGACCCGCGCGGTCGCGTCCAGGATCGAATCGGTGGGTATGTGCTCGGCCCGGGCGGTGGCGAGCGTCTGCTCCCACATGAACCGGAAACCGATCCGGTACGCGGTCATGACCGCCGGTAGGGGGACACCCGCCATGGCGCGCTCCGCGCCGGTCCGCTCGGCCGGAGCAACGTCGACGTCGGCGTCGCCGGCGAGGGCATGGAAGATGAAAGTGACGTTGGCCGAGCAACTTTCGGCGACCTGATCCGTCGTCACCAGGCCGCCGTCGCGATACGCGTCGATCTCACGGCACAGCACCTCGGCCATCGCCTTGCCCAATTCGGGGGCCCGGGCCAGCATCAGCCTGCCCAGCCTGACCACCTGCGGGTCGACTCCGGCGCCACCTTGCGCCGAGCGGGGTTTCGATGCCAAACCCATACCGGAAAACCCTAGGCCAGCGCCCGGGCGAATGTGGGCGGTAACACCAAACGGGCCCGGTTGTTGTTAGCGCGGACATTGTGGCGTCAGGGCCACGGGATCACGCTTTAAACAAGCACTGCAACACTTCCCGGAGCGTCCCATGACCACCTTGAGCGCCAACCTCGTCTCGTCGATGCAACGGCACCCCGAGCGCATCGCGCTGCGCTACGACGACCTGACATTCACCTTCGCCGAATTCCACGCCGCCGCCGCGCGGGTGGCGGCGTTGCTGGAACGGGCCGGGATCCGTCCGGGGGATCGGGTCGGGGTGATGCTGCCCAACACACCGGCCTTCGCACTCGCGTTCTACGGCATCATGTACCGCGGCGCGATCGCCGTCCCGATGAACCCGCTGCTGAAGGAGCGGGAGATCTCCTACTGCCTGTCGGACAGCGGCGCCGCCGCGCTGTTCGCCACACCGGACTTCGCCGGCGAGGCCACCGCGGCCGCCGCGCACGTCGGGGCGCGGTGCTGGCTGGTCGATGACGCCGGCCTGATGGAGTTGATCGCCGAGGTGCCGGAGCAACAGACCGCGGTGGAGCGCGGCGGCCACGAGGTCGCGGTCATCGTGTACACCTCCGGCACCACCGGAAAACCCAAGGGCGCCATGCTCACCCACGACAATCTTCGGCACAACGCCGACGTCGGCGTGACCACGCTGCTCGAGTTGGGCCCGGATGACGTGGTGATGGGCTGCCTGCCCCTCTTCCATGTCTTCGGCCTCACCTGCGGGCTCAACGTGTCGGTGCGCGCCGGCGCGATGCTGACGCTCATTCCGCGCTTCGACCCGGTGAAGGCCGTCGAGGTGATCGAGCGTGACGCTGTCACGATCTTCGAGGGGGTGCCGACGATGTACTCGGCGCTGCTCGGCGTGGCGGATAGGGCCCTGAACGGCGCGCTGCGAAGCTTGCGCGCCTGCGCCTCCGGCGGGGCGGCGCTGCCCGTCCAGGTCCTCACGGACTTCGAGCGGGCATTCGACTGCGCGGTTTTAGAGGGGTACGGGCTGTCGGAAAGCACCGCCGTGGCGTCCTTCAACCACCCGCAGCGGCCGCGCAAGGCGGGTTCGATCGGCACGCCGGTCGAGGGTGTCGAGATGCGGGTCGTCGACCCGGCCGGGAGCGAGGTTCCCGAGGGCGAGGTGGGCGAGATCCAAATCCGCGGCCACAACGTGATGAGGGGCTACTGGAACCTGCCGGACGCGACGCAGGCCACCATCACGTCCGACGGCTGGCTGAACAGCGGCGACGTCGGCCGCGTCGACGAAGACGGGTACTTCTACGTCGTCGACCGCACAAAGGACTTGATCATTCGCGGCGGCTACAACGTCTATCCGCGCGAGATCGAGGAAGTGCTCTACGAGCACCCGGCGGTGGCCGAGGCTGCCGTCATCGGCGTCCCGAACGAATACCTCGGCGAGGAGGTCGGCGCCGCCGTGGGGCTCAAGGAGGGCGCCGAGGCGACCCCGGAGGAACTCCGCGACTACGTCAAAACCCGGGTCGCCGCCTACAAATACCCGCGCCTGGTCTGGCTCGTCGACGAGCTGCCCAAGGGACCGACCGGCAAGGTCCAGAAGCGCGACATCACCGTTCCCGCAACAGAAAGCACGCGATAACCATGGCCACCCAAACCGCCAAAGCCGAAGAGCTCGCCGTCCCGCTCGACCTGCTCTTGACGAGCGCCACCAAGCCGTTCGCCAGCCGGATGCTGCCCGACGACACCTGGACCCGCTTCGCCGTCAGCCTCGCCAGGCAGCCCGGCGCGGTGGCCGGCCGGATCGGGGCGCTCACCCGCGAGCTCGGCGCCGTCGCGGCGGGCAACTCGCACCGGGCGCCGGCCCGGGCCGACAAGCGATTCGCCGACCCGGCGTGGGAGCAGAATCCGGTGCTGCGCCGGATCATGCAGGCCTACCTCGCCGGCGCCGAGACCGCCGAGGGACTGCTCGCCGACGCCGGGCTGGACTGGCGCGACCAGGAGAGGATGCGCTTCGTCGTCGACAACCTGGTCGAGGGCCTGGCCCCCAGCAACAACCCGCTGATCAGCCCGCTGGGGTGGAAGGCGATGATCGACACCGGCGGGCTGAGCGCGGCGCGAGGCCTGAAAGCCTTTGCGCGGGACATGCTTTCGAAGCCCCGGGTGCCAGCGATGGTCGAACCCGACGCCTACGCGGTGGGCGAAACCTTGGCCCTCACCAAGGGGGCGGTCGTGCTGCGGACGTCCATGTTCGAACTGATCCAATACGCCCCGCAAACCGCGAAGGTCCGTGAGGTGCCGCTGCTGTTGGTGCCGCCGGTGATCAACAAGTACTACATCATGGACATCGCGCCCGGGCGCAGCATGATCGAGTACTTCGTCGCGCAGGGCCAGCAGGTGTTCGTCATCTCCTGGCGCAATCCACAAAAGCGACACCGGGATTGGGGCTTCGACGCCTACGGCGCGGCGATCATCGAGGCGATGGACACCGTGCAGAAGATTGCCCGCACCGACCGCACCCACCTGCTGGCCACCTGCTCGGGCGGCATTCTGGCCGCGATGACGGCGGCCCACCTGGCCGACATCGGCGAGGGTGACCGGGTGGCGGGCCTCAACCTGTCGGTCACCGTGCTGGACGAGAACCGGGCGGGGCTGGCCGCCGCGGTGATGAGCGACCGCGCGGCCCACGCGGCGATCCGGGTCTCGAGCCGGAAGGGGTACCTGGACGGCCGCGACATGGCGGAGATGTTCGCCTGGCTGCGGCCCACCGACCTGGTGTGGCGGTACTGGGTGAACAACTACGTCCAGGGCCGCAAGCCGGCGCCGTTCGACGTGCTGTTCTGGAACGCCGACACCACCCGGATGACGGCCGCGTTGCACCGCGACATGGTGCTGATGGCCGTGCGCAACGCGCTCGTCACCCCGGGCGCGCTGACGATGCTGAACAGTCCGGTCGACCTCGGCAAGGTCACCGCCGACGCGTATATCGTCGGCGGCGTGGCCGACCACATCTCCCCTTGGCAGGCGACCTATCGCAGCGCCCGGTTGCTCGGCAGCAAGGACAACCGCTACGTGCTGTCCACCAGCGGCCACATCGCGGCGCTGGTCAACCCGCCGGGCAACCCCAAGGCTTCGTACCGGACCGGTCCGGTCGACGCGGAGGATCCGCAAGAATGGCTCGAATCGTCGCAGAAGTCCAGCGACTCCTGGTGGCCGGACTACGTGCAATGGCTCGCCGAGCGCAGCGGCCCGGAGGTCAACGCCCCGAAAGCCCTTGGCGGCAAAGGGCTCCCGCCGCTCGGCCCCGCTCCCGGCGGCTACGTGATGGAGAAGTGAATGAAGCGTAGCCCACAGCAGAGGCGCCTGCGGGTGGTCCAGCCGAGCACGGTGGGCCAGGAGCGCTACCTCAACACCGGCGGGCAGCGAATCCGGGTGAACATCCGCCCGGGAACGGGCGTCCCGCTGGTGCTGTGCAACGGCATCGGGGCCAGCCTGGAGGTGCTCGACCCGCTGGTCGAGCAGCTGCCGATGACGGTGGTGAGGTTCGACGTGCCGGGGACCGGGGGATCGCCGACCTCGCCGCTGCCGTACGGGTTTCCCTACCTGGCCTGGGTCCTGGGGCGGGTGCTGTCCAAACTCGACATGGGCGTTGTCGACATCCTCGGGCTCTCCTGGGGCGGCGCGCTGGCGCAGCAGTTCGCGTTCCAGAATCCGCGCCGCTGCCGGCGCATGGTGCTGGTGGCGACGGGCACCGGCGTTCTCATGGTGCCCGCCAGCCCGTTCGTGTTGGCGAAAATGGCCACCCCGCGCCGGTTCTCGGATCCCAACTACGCCGCGGCGATCGCCGGTGACCTCTACGGCGGCACCGTCCGCGCTCACGGGGAAGACGTGGCCAAGTTGTTCGTGCGGCAGCTGCACGCCGGTTCGAAGATGGGTTACCTGCACCAACTGCTCGCCGGGGCGGTCTGGACGAGCCTGTTCGCGCTGCCCGCGGTGCGGCAGGAGACGCTGATCGTCGCGGGCACCGATGACCCGATCATCCCGGTGGCCAACGCCCACATCCTGCACCGGTTGCTGCCCCATGCGATGCTGCACCTGCATTCGGGCGGTCACATCGACATCGTGCACAACGCGACCGAACTCGCCCCCGTGATCGAGGGCTTTCTGAGCGAGGCGGGCGAGCGGGCCTAGGCGCGGATGTCCGCGGTGACCGCATTCGTCAACCGGATCAGGTCCTGCGGCGAAACGCCGACGTCCCAGCCGCGCCGGCCCGCACTGCAGTACACCCGATCCCAGGCGAGGGCGCCCGCGTCCAGCACGGTCGGCAGGGTCCTGCGTTGCCCGAACGGCGACACCGCGCCCACCACGTAGCCGGTGGCCCGCTCGGCGGCGGCGGGCTCGGCCATGCCGGCCTTGGCCACCCCGAGCGCCGCGGCGGCCGCCTTCAGTGAAAGCCGGTGCGGCACCGGCAATATCGCGACGGCGAGCCCGCCCGGCACCGTGATCACCAGCGTCTTGAAGATCTGCTCCGGCGCGATGCCGCGGTCGGTCAGCGCGTGGACCGCCTCCGCGCCGAACGAGCGTTCGCGGCGATCATGGTCGAAGGCGACGACCTCGTGCGGCACACCGGCTTTCGCCAGCGCCGCCAGCGCGGGCGTCGCGGCGTGGGGCGTCAGGGCTCGGCCCGACTAGGGGCCCGAGTACCCCGGCGGGTTGACCCCGTCGACCCAGAAGTCGACGCCCAGCTGCCCGCCCGGCACGCAGTTGTACACCGACAGGTCGGAAACGCCGGACTCCAGCAGCACGTCCTCACACAGCAGCATGTTGCCGGTGTACTCGCGGGCGGGCTTGTTGAGGATGACGTAGGCCGCGTCGGAGTACACCTCGGGCTTGCGGGCGCGACCCATCGCCTCGTCACCGCCGAGCAGGTTCTGCACCGCGGCGGTGGCCACCAGCGTGCGCGGCCACAACGTGTTCGACGCGATGCCGGCGTCGCGCATCTCCTCGGCGATCCCCAGCGCGCACAGCGTCATACCGAACTTGGCCATCATGTAGGCGGTCGGCTTCAGCCACTCCTTGCCGAGCAACACCGGCGGCGACAGCGTCAGGATGTGCGGATTGTCCGCGGCCTTCAGGTGCGGGATGCAGGCCTGCGACACCGCGTACGTACCGCGCACCTGGATGCCGTTCATCAGGTCGAACCGCTTCATCGGCACCTCGGTGATGGACCCCAGGTTGATCGCCGACGCGTTGTTGACGCAGATGTCGATGCCGCCGAACTGCTCGACGGCCTTGGCCACCGCGGATTCGACGGACTCCGGATCGCGGACGTCCCCGACGATCGGCAGCGCCTGCCCGCCGGCCTCCTCGAGCTCCTTGGCGGCGGTGTAGACCGTGCCCGGCAGCTTCGGGTGCGGCTCGGCGGTCTTGGCGATCAGGGCGATGTTGGCGCCGTCTTGGGCGGCGCGTTTCGCGATCGCCAGGCCGATGCCACGGCTGGCGCCGGAGATGAACATGGTTTTGCCTTGCAGAGACATGGCGTCACAGTAACGCCCGGCCGCCGGCGGCCCGATCGGGGGACAGGCGGCCCAGAATGGCGCCGGGAAATAGCACGTCGGCCCCCGCTGTTGACACTGTCGGTCTCAAAAGTCATGCGGGCGCACCCGGGCGGACAGTGTCGGTGGCAGCCTCTAGATTGGGAGGAGCGGTTTGGTGTCAGCGGCGACGAGCCTGTTGGACCGTCCAATGGGTGCCGAGCAGTTGGCTTGCTTTGCGAGCCCGGTGGCGCTTTCAGCGCTGCCCGGTGACACCGCAGCAGAAGGGACCGGGGTACTCGACATGGCCGACATCGACGGCGCCACCGCAGCGGAGCTGCCCGATCCCGCGGCGCAGGAGACGGACGCGGAGCTGATGGCGCGCTTCGAGCGCGACGCGATTCCCCTGCTTGACCAGCTCTACGGCGGTGCGCTGCGCATGACCCGCAATCCCGCCGACGCCGAGGACCTGCTGCAAGAGACGATGGTGAAGGCCTACGCCGGCTTCCGCTCGTTCAGGGCCGGCACCAACCTCAAGGCGTGGCTGTACCGGATCCTGACCAACACCTACATCAACAGCTACCGCAAGCGGCAGCGGCAACCGGCGGAGTACCCGACCGAGGAGATCACCGACTGGCAGCTGGCGTCCAACGCCGAGCACTCGTCCACCGGATTGCGTTCGGCCGAGGTGGAGGCACTCGAGGCGCTGCCCGACAACGAGATCAAGGAAGCGTTGCAGGCGTTGCCGGAAGAGTTCCGGATGGCCGTCTACTACGCCGATGTCGAGGGTTTTCCGTACAAGGAAATCGCCGAGATCATGGATACGCCCATCGGGACGGTAATGTCACGGCTGCACCGCGGCCGGCGTCAACTGCGTTCGCTGTTAGCTGACGTGGCCAAGGAGCGGGGCTTCAACCGCGGCCAGCAGGCGCACGAGGAGGTGTCGTCATGAGCGAGTTCTCCGGCTCCAGCGACACGTGCCCCAACGACGACGCCCACGGCGCCGTCGGCTGCGCCGAGGTGATCCGCCAGGTCTGGCTCCTGCTCGACGGCGAATGCACACCCGAATCCCGCGACCAGCTGCGCCGGCACCTCGAGGCGTGCCCCGGCTGCTTCAAGCACTACGGCCTCGAGGAGCGGATCAAGGCGCTGATCGCCACCAAATGCAAGGGCGAGAAGGCCCCCGAGGGCCTGCGCGAGCGGCTACGCCTGGAAATCCGCCGGACCACCATCATCCGGGAATCGCAGTAGCGATCCTCAGGCGTTGGGCCGCTTGCCGTGGTTGGCCTTGCTGTGCTTGCGGTCGCGCTTCTTCCGGCCCCGTTTGGCCATGTTGGAATCCTCCGTTGATTGCGGGCGTCCGGCGCCCGTTAGCTTGCCTCACATTCTCGCACGGCCTGTCGGGGCCCGTGCGCCGCGGTGCGGCGGGGGCCTGTGGTTCGATATACCCGAGCCTGACGGAAGCTTGATGGACCAGCAGCCAGCCTGCGCGATGGCCGAAACGAGTGGGGTGAAGATGGCCGAGGATGTGCGCGCCGAGATCGTGGCCAGCGTGCTCGAAGTCGTAGTCAACGAGGGTGACCAGATCGGCAAAGGCGACGTCGTGGTGCTGCTGGAGTCGATGAAGATGGAGATTCCCGTCCTGGCAGAGGTCGACGGCACCGTCAGCAAGGTGAGCGTCTCGGTGGGCGATGTCATCCAGGCCGGCGACCTGATTGCCGTGATCAGCTAGCCCACGAAAGATCTTGAAGCCTTCTTGTCCAGCCGGGGGATGGCCCGGGGAGTGAGTGATGTCGACTCTCGGTGATCTGCTTGCCGAACACACCGTGCTGCCGGGCAACGCCGTGGACCACCTGCACGCGGTGGTGGGCGAGTGGCAGCTGCTGGCCGACCTGTCGTTCGCCGACTATCTGATGTGGGTTCGCCGCGACGACGGCACGTTGGTGTGCGTGGCGCAGTGCCGGCCCAACACCGCGCCCACCGTGCTGCTGACCGACTCGGTGGGCAGCGTGGTCGCCGCCGACCGGTTGCCGCTCGTCGCCGGAACCTTCGACTCGGGCACGGCGCAGCGGGATCACGATGCGGCACAACGGGATTCGTGGCTGCCCGGCCCGCACGTCGAGGCCTCCCCGGTGCGGTACGGCGGCCAGGTGGTGGCCGTGCTCACCCGGCACCAGACCGCCGTCGCCGCCGACCGCGCGTCCGGCCAGCTGGAAACGGCGTACCGCGACTGCGCCGGCGATCTCGTCCACATGCTCGCCGAGGGCACGTTCCCCGACGTGGGGGACGTGGTCATGTCGCGCTCCACCCCCCGGGCCGGCGATGGCTTCATCCGCCTGGACGTCAACGGCGTCGTCGCCTACGCCAGCCCCAACGCCGTGTCGGCCTACCACCGGATGGGCCTGACCACCGAGCTGGAGGGCCGCAACCTGGTCAAGGTGACCCGCCCGCTGGTCTCCGACCCGTTCGAGGCGCAGGAGCTGGCCGAGCACGTCCTCGACCTGCTGGCCGGCGGGCGCAGCATGCGCATGGAGGTCGACGCCGGCGGCGCCACGGTGCTGCTGCGGACGCTGCCGCTGGTGGTCGACGGCGCCAGCGCCGGGGCGGCGGTGCTCATCCGCGACGTGACCGAGGTCAAGCGCCGCGACCGCGCCCTGATCTCCAAGGACGCCACGATCCGCGAAATCCACCACCGGGTGAAGAACAACCTGCAGACCGTGGCGGCGCTGCTGCGCCTGCAGGCCCGGCGGACGGTCAACGCCGAGGGGCGCGAGGCCCTGATCGAGTCGGTGCGCCGGGTCTCGTCCATCGCCTTGGTGCACGACGCGCTGTCGATGTCGGTGGACGAGCAGGTCAACCTCGACGAGGTCATCGACCGGATCCTGCCGATCATGAACGACGTGGCGTCGGTGGACCGGCCGATCCGGATCAACCGGGTGGGCGACCTGGGCGTGCTGGACTCCGACCGGGCTACGGCCCTGATCATGGTGATCACCGAATTGGTGCAGAACGCCATCGAGCACGCCTTCGACCCGTCCTCCGAAGAGGGCTCGGTGACCATTCGGGCCGAGCGTTCGGCGCGCTGGCTCGACGTGGTGGTCCACGACGACGGCCGCGGGCTGCCGGAAGGCTTCAGCCTGGAGACGTCCGACAGCCTCGGCCTGCAGATCGTGCGGACGCTGGTGTCGGCGGAACTCGACGGCACGCTGGGCATGCGGCAGGCCCCGGCCCGCGGCACGGATGTGGTGTTGCGGGTGCCGATCGGCCGGCGGGCCCGGCTGGTTTTATAGGCGCACACAACAGCGCGGCCCCGACTTTCGTCGAGGCCGCACTGTTGGGTCTAACCGAGTCAGACTCCGCTACGGGCCTTCGTCCGGGCGTTGCGACGCTTGAGTGCGCGCCGCTCGTCTTCGCTCATGCCGCCCCAGACGCCCGAGTCCTGACCGGTGTTCAGGGCCCACGACAGGCAGTCCGTAGTCACCGGGCACCGATTGCAGACCAGTTTCGCGTCAGCGATCTGCGCGAGCGCCGGGCCGCTGTTCCCTACCGGGAAGAACAGCTCCGGGTCCTCGTCGCGACAGACCGCCTTGTGGCGCCAATCCATAAGTAGTTACTCCTCACTGAGTGCGCAGCAAGGCGCACGGCCAATTTCTTCGGCTGTTAACGCGTGCACAAGAAAAGGGTCCGTACCCCTATCTAAATTTCTGCATGCAACCTTTCGATCGTTTCACAGGCCCAACAGATGTCAATAGCGTGCGTTAGCTCGTGGGCTATCTCACTTCGATCGTTCGGTAGCCGGGCCATTACTCCGTTGTACTACACTGACTGGCCGATCTCGGGAAACGTCTTCGCCGCCTGGCCCGGGGCCGCTTCGTTTGCGCAGGTCAGACGGTGCTTTTGCGCGGGGGTGCGACGACGGCCAGTGCGTCCGGGACCGACCGGAACGTCATGGTTTCGCGCACGCCGAGGTAATCCCCGTCGAACTGGCAGGCGACCGGGCCGCCGGTCGAGGTGACCCGCAGGCAGGGCACGTCGTCGTCGGTGATCAGGTGGTCGAACGCGAACTTGGGGTGCTTGGCGAACATCTGGCGCACGATGCGCAGGGTGGGGATCGTTTTCATGCTCAGGGGCGCGAACACCCCGAGCCCCGATTCGAAGGTGCAGCCGGGGTTGGTCCATACCGGCCGTTCGTTGGCGAATGTCCAGGGGCTGGAGTTCGAGACGAACGCGAAGCTCACCCCCGTGATGGGTTCGCGGCCGGGCAGTTCGAGGGTCAGCATGGGCTCGCGGCGGGTGTAGCCCCACACCGCCGGCACCGCCGCGCGAATGTAGCGCCAGGCGGTGACCTTGCCGCCTTTGTCCCGTTCGGCCTCGACCGCGGCCACGACCTCCGCGTCGACGCCCATCCCGGTGTTGAACACGGCCCACCGCTCACCGCAGTCGATCAGCCCGATGCGGCGCCAGGTGTGGTGGCGGCGGTAGTCGTCGAGCAGCTGAATGAGCTGGTTGGTGGCGGCCACCGGGTCGCGCGAGATCCCCAGCGACCGCGCCAGCACGTTCGCCGAACCGCCGGGAACCACCGCTACCGCCGGCACCGGGCCGGTGGGCTCCGACGTCGCGCCCGGACGGCCGAGCAGGCCGTTGACCACCCCGCTCACGGTGCCGTCGCCGCCGTGCACCACCACCAGGTCGACACCGTCGGCGACCGCCTTCTCCGCCAGCTCGGTGCCGTGACCGCGGTGGTTCGTGTGTTCGACGGTGAGCTGCAGGCGGCTCTTGAGCGCGTGCGCCAGCAGGTCGCGACCGGCCGGCGTGGTGGAGGTGGCTGTGGGGTTCACGATCAGCACGGCGCGCATGAAGCACGAGCTTATGCGGGGTCGGTAAGACCCGGCTGTGGAGCCCGCGCGCGTGACTACGCTGACGCGGGTGACAGTCTTCCGCGACAACCACGGCTCCGCCCCGGCCGCCGTGCGCGGCGCCGGGGTCCTGGTGCTGGCGCAGGGAGCGGCCGCCCTGGTCATGGCGGCGGTGCTGGTGGTGCGCGGCATCGCCGGGTCCGACCAGCACGTGGTCAACGGCTCCCCGGCGAGCGGGTGGTACGCCCAGGGAACGGCGGTCTTCTTCGTCCTGATCGGCGCGGTGGTACTGGCCGCCGGTCGCGCGCTCCTGCGCGGAAAGCGCTGGGGGCGTGGGCTGGCCGTGATCACCCAGCTGCTGTTGGGGCCGGTGGCCTGGTACCTGACCGTCGATTCGCACCGGCCCGGCTTCGGGATTCCCGCGGGAATCGCGGCGCTGGTCGTGCTGGGCCTGCTCTTCAGCCCCGCGGGCCTGCGCTGGGCCGCCGGCGGCGATCAGGGCGACTCCGCCAGCTCGGCCAACCGCGGGCCCGACAACCGGTAGGTGGTCCACTCCCGCTGCGGTTCGCCACCGACGCCGTCATACAGCGCGATGGCGTCGGCGTTCCAATTGAGCACCGCCCAGGACAACCGCGTGTAGCCGTTTTGGAGGCATTCGGCCGCCAGCGTGGCCAGCAGGGCGCGGGCCAGGCCGCGGCGGCGAAATCCCGGGCGCACGAACAGGTCTTCGAGGTAGACGCCCGCCACGCCGTCCCAGGTGGAGAAGTTGAGGAACCACAGCGCCATCGCGCCGATCTCCCCGTCGACCTCCGCGACGTGCCCGAACAACGTCGGCGTCGCACCGAAAAGCGCTGCGGCAATTTGTTTTTCGGTGACCGTGCATTGATTCGCGGCGCGTTCGAATTCGGCCAGCGCGTGAATCATTTCGGCGATCGCGGCGGCGTCGTCGGGCCTGGCGCGGCGAATGGTCATTGCTCGACGTCCAATGCGTTGAGAATTGTGGCGAATTTGATTGTGGTTTCCGCGACTTCCTCGTCGGGGTCGGATTCGGCGACGATGCCGCCGCCGGAGCGGGCGAGCGCGGTGCGGCGGTCCGCCGACAGCTGCGCGCAGCGGATGGACACCACCCAGCGGCCGTCGCCCCGGGCGTCGCACCAGCCCACCGCCCCCGCGTAGAAGCCGCGGTCGCCCTCCAGCTCGGCGATGAGCTCGAGGGCGGCCTTGGTCGGCACCCCGCCGACCGCCGGGGTCGGGTGCAGCGCCAGGGCCAAATCGATTGCGGTGGTTGATATGTCGCGGAGCCGGCCGCTGATCGGTGTGCACAGGTGCCACACCGCCGCGGTGCGGCTCAGTTCCGGCTCGGCGGCGACCGTGAGCTCGTCGCACAGCGGCTCCAGGGCGGCCCGAATGGTCTCGATGACCAGCTGATGCTCGTGGCGGTCCTTGGCCGAATGAGCCAGTGCGGCGCCGCTGGCGGCGTCGGCTTGCGGGTCGGCGGCGCGCGGGGCCGACCCGGCGAACGGCCGGCAGGTGACGCGGTCCCCGGACCGCGCCACCAGCAGCTCCGGGCTGGCGCCGACCAGCGCCGCGCCGGCGTAGTCGCCGCCGGCGGCGGTCAGGT
>NZ_LZIZ01000083.1:0-115151 GCF_001666915.1 Mycobacterium sp. E3339
CGGACGACGGCGAGTTGAACATGCCCAGGGCGATGTCGGTGCGGGCGGCGATGTATTTGAAGAACCGCAGCACGCCCTCCCCACCGTGCGCCTCCATCATCGGCGTTTGGATGTAGGCGATGTCGGCGCCCGCCTCCTGGGCGTGCAGCGTCAGGTTCAGACAATCCTTCGCGGACATGGCCGCCGTGCACGCTTGCACGACAACGTCGGGGTTGGCGGCGCGGCCCTCTTCAATTGCCACCTCCAGCAAGCGCTTTCGCTCGTCGAGGGTCAACGACCAGAACTCGGACAGCCCGCTGGTGCACCACAGCATCGGGTGTCCGAGGTCGCCGACGCAGTAGCGGACAAGCGTCCGATATGCCTCCCAGTCGATGTCGTCCCCGTCCGGACCGCAGAATGGGGTGTAGAGGGAGTCGCCGATTCCCCGCAGTGCCCCGCGCGCCCACGCGCGCGCCTCGCTTGCCGTCGCCACGGCGACCTCCTTCTTCTCAGCCGACTTTCGGACCCTCAGGTGAAGTCCGAACCACCGTCGACGTTGATGTTGGCCCCGGTCATGTAGGAGTTGCGCCGCGAGGCGAGGAAGGCGACCACCGGCCCGATCTCCTCCGGCAGGCCCGCCCGGGGCATGTGCGCGGGGTGGCCAAAGTGTTTGGCAATGGCGTCCATCAGCGCGTAGGGGTCGTCGCCGTCGACACCGACCGACTTGGCCCAGCCGACGAGCGACTCGGAGGCGATGCTGCCGGGCGACACCACGTTGACCAGAATCTCGTCCTTGGCCAACAACAGCGAGAGGTTTTTCGAGACGCTCGTCAGCATCGATTTGGCCGCCGTGTACGCGGGCAGCATGACGCTCTGCCGCTGGGTCGAGTGCGCCGAGAAGTTGACCATCCGCGCCCATGGCGCCTTGCGCAGCAACGGAAGTGCCGCGCGGACGCAGCGCACCATCCCGAGCACGCCGTCTTCGACGGCCTCGCGCCATTGCTCGTCGGTCAGATCGTCGAATGTGCCCGCCGCGCCGGGCCCGACCGTGTTGACGAGCACGTTGAGTTCGCCGCCCCAGCGGCGGTCGAGCTCGGCGAACGCCGCGTCGACCTGGCCGGCGTCGGCGATGTCGGCGACGAGCCCAAGCGCATCGGCGCTTCCGCGCGCCTGCAGATCGGACACTGCCGAGTCGAGCGCGTCACGACTACGGCCGATGACCGCGACCCTGGCGCCCTCGTCGGCGAGGCAACGGGCGGCCGCCAAACCCATCCCCCGGCTGCCGCCGACGACCGCGGTTGTGGCATTCGCCAGGCCTAAATCCATGGCAATTCCCGTGGCTTATCGGGTGACTCGTTCAATGGCTTGTGCCCGGTCATCTTCGCCCGTCCAGCCGTCGTTACCAAAAAGCCTACGATAGGTATTACAGTAGCAGATGGAAAAACGCACGGAAGGCCGGTTGACGGTCATCGTCGAGCGGCGATACGCCTACGTATGCGCAGGTGAGTCGGCAGGGCTCGCCGACCGCATGCACAGGATACATCGTGATGGAGGTGCCCGTAGTGGCAAAGCAAGCTACCGCCGATAAGCGTCAACGACGCGAACGCGGATCCATCAATCCCGATGACATCATCAGTGGCGCATTCGAACTCGCGGAACAAGTGTCGATTGACAACTTGAGCATGCCGCTGCTGGGCAAACACCTGGGCGTCGGCGTCACCAGCATCTACTGGTACTTCCGCAAGAAGGACGACCTGCTCAACGCGATGACCGATCGGGCGTTGAGCAAGTATGTGTTCGCGACCCCCTACGTCGAAGCCAGTGACTGGCGGGAGACGTTGCGCAACCACGCGCGCTTGATGCGCAAGACGTTCATGGGCAACCCAATTCTGTGTGATTTGATCCTGATTCGCGCGGCGCTCAGCCCGAAGGCCGCGCGGCTGGGTGCCCAGGAGATGGAGAAGGCGATCGCCAATCTGGTCGAGGCCGGCCTGTCGCCGGAGGACGCCTTCGACACGTATTCGGCCGTTTCGGTGCACGTCCGCGGGTCGGTGGTGTTGCAGCGGTTGTACGAGAAGAACCAATCGACCGATGTCGGCCAGCGTGCCATCGAGGACGCCGTCGCCATCGATCCCGAGAACACCCCGCTGCTTGCTCAGATCAGCCGGATCGGTCACCGGATCGGCGCCCCCGACGAGACCAATTTCGAGTACGGCCTGGGCTGCATCCTCGACCACGCCAGCCGGCTGATCGAAGAGGGCAAGGGAGCGAAAGCCGGCAAGGCGGCGCCGTCCCGGCAGCGTAAGGCCGCCAAGTCACCCGGGTCGCGGGCGCGCACCAAGGCCCCGGCGCGCTAGCCGGCGAATCCGCTTATCACGCTTCGGGTTCCGGCACATCGAAGTGCTCATCTCGAAGCCGGAACGCCTCCTTGGTTCCGTGCTGTGCGCGGGTTTTGACGAAGTTGAACTCGCCCGGCCCGAATTGCAGATTGGTGCCGAAGGCGTGAAACAGATAGCTGGCGACTTCCTCACCCTGGTACGCCTGGCTCTGTTCGACGAGCCGGAATGCCTCCTTGGCGATGACCACCCCGTCGGCGGGCATCTTCGCCGCCTTCTCTGCCCAGTACCGCGCCCGCGCCGGGACGACGGCGGAATCGCATGTGTCGGTGAAGATTCCGAGATGCTCGAGCTCGCCGGCCTCGATCACGTCGCCGGTCAGCAGCAGGCGCCGGGCCAGCACCGGCCCCAGCCGGTAGAAGAACATGTGCAGGCTCCCCAGCGCGGGGCCGAGGAACCGGGTCGCCGGCATGCCGATCTTCGTGTCGCGCGCTATCACCGAGATGTCCGTCATCAGCGCCATCTCGAAGCCGCCGCCGAGCGCGTAGCCGGCGATCTCCCCCACGGTGACCTTGGGGAACCCCATGAAGTTGTGATAGAAGCCAAATGACTTGCGGTCCACCGTGAGGCGCCGACGCTGACTGGGGCGGCGCTTTGCCGACGAGTCATCGCCCGGTTGTTCCGGCTTGCCATACCAGCCATATGCGTTGTTCATGTCGGCCCCGGTGGAGAAGACGCCACCGGCGCCGCGCAACAACACCACCGTCAGGTCATCGTCTTCGGCCACCCGGTCCAGGCAGCGGGCCACCGCCTCGCGCATCGCGGCGTCGTAGGAGTTGCGCTGCGCCGGATTGTTCAGCGTGATCGTCGCGATCCGGCGATCGCGGTCGACTTCGAACAGCACGCGATCGTCCGGGGGGCTCGGGGCAGTCATCTATCGGACTCCTTTCGCCGCCTGCCGAATCGAAATCCGGTCAGCTTCTCCGGCCGTGATGCCAACGTGTTCACCTCGCCGGTGCAGAGCACTTCGTCGTCCAGCAGCAGCCGTGCCGTCGAGGCGATGCCGCGTTCGATGTGCGAGCGGGCGATGTCGAACCGCAGCTCGGTCAACACCGGCGTCGGCCGGCGGAATGTCACGACCAGCGAGCGCGTCTTCCCCGAAAGACCCGTGACGCAATTGTGGTGTTGGATGGCGCAATCGAAGAAGACACCCAGGAAGCCGCCGTGCACCAATCCCGGGGGACCCTCGTAGGCCAGCGGGAAATTCACTCGCCCGGCCGCCTTTTCGGCGTCGAGGTGGTCGAACCGATACTCCGGAAAACAGGGGTTGTAGGCGCCGATGTCGGTCGCATGGTTGAGGTAGACACGTCGGGGATCGTCGGGGACGTCACCTATGCGCGGCGCGTTGTCGGCCGGCGCCGCGACGCTCAGCTCGCGCTCCCACTCGGCGAACTTCGCCACCATGGCATCCACCGTCGGATGCGGGTGTTCGAGCGAAAGCAGCAGTGCGGTCAGGCGCCGCATGGCGCCGGCGGCGGCCACGGTCTGGGCAAGGGGCTGCTCGCCGAATCGGGCGTCGCCTGCGCGGGTCGATTCGGGCGCGGCCTGCCCGTCGGCTCGCCCCTCCTGCAAGGCCATGCTTCTCTCTTTTCGCTCGGGTTCCGGCCCGGCTATTTCCGGCGGCAGCGTACCCTGCTAACTTATACAGCGTATCAATCGTATTGCCTACTGTATGGGTAACCGTATCGGCAGAAAGGCCGGATTCGACGGTGAGTCAGGAGGCCGAGGCGGCCGGTGCCGACGGCTCGGTGACAGTGCGCCGGGAGGGCGCGGTGTTGCGGGTGACGCTCGATCGCCCGTCCCGGCGTAACTCGTTGACCCAGAACATGATCGAAGCCTTCGTGGAGGCACTGACCGATGCCGCCACCGACGATGCGCTGCGCGCCCTTCACATCCGGGGCGGTGAGGACTTCTGCGCCGGGGTGGACTGGGTCGCCGGCAACGACCGGCAACGCCCGCGCACCGGGGATCTGGTGCGGCGCATCCCCCACCAAGCTCACCGCGTCATCGAGCTCGTCACGAGCATCCAACTGCCGGTGCTTTGCAGCGTGCGAGGCTGGGCGGCGGGGTTCGGCTGCAATCTCGCGCTGGCCGCCGACTTCACCGTCGCCGCGGCCGACGCGGTGTTCTGGGAACCTTTCGTGGACCGCGGATTCAGCCCCGATTCGGGCGCCACCTGGCTGCTGCCCCGGCTGGTGGGCCTGGCGCGGGCCAGGCGCATGCTGCTGCTGGGCGAGCAGGTCAGCGGGGTGGACGCGGCCGATTGGGGATTGATTCACCAAGCGGTGAGCCCCGCCGAACTCGATGACACCGCCGAGAAGTTGCTGGAGCGGCTGGCCGCGGGGCCGACGACCGCGATCGGGCTGGCCAAGCAGGCGCTCGGCTTCGGTCAGCACGTGACCCTGGCCCAATCCATGACCCAGGAACTGTTCAACCTCGAACTGTCCTGCCGGACAGCCGATTTCAAAGAGGGCCTGGCGGCCTTTCGGGAGCGGCGACCACCGAAGTTTCACGGCCGATGAGGGAGCAGGATGCCTACTGACTCGTTCGACACCATCAATTACGAGGTCGACGGGCATACCGCCACCATCACGCTGAACCGTCCGGATGCCCTCAACGCGCTCAGCCCGCACATGATCACCGAACTGCGGGCCGCCTACGACGAGGCCGAAAACGACGACAAGGTATGGGTACTCGTCGTCACCGGCACCGGTCGCGCCTTCTGCACCGGGGCCGACGTCAAGGCCATACCCGGCGACGGCAAGGTCATCTACGAGCGGCCGTACCTGTCGACGTACGAGCAATGGGAGGCCCCCCAGGAGGGCACACCGCCATTCCGCCAGATGGCCAAACCGGTGCTGACCGCCGTCAACGGGTTGTGCTGCGGTGCGGGCCTCGACTGGGTGACCACGTCGGACATCGTCATCGCGTCCGACCGCGCGACGTTCTTCGATCCCCACGTCAGCATCGGCCTGGTGGCCGGGCGCGAGCTGGTGCGACTGGCCCGGGTGCTCCCCCGTTCGGTCGCCTTGCGAATGGCGTTGCTGGGCAAGCACGAGCGGATGGGCGTCCAGCGGGCCTTCGAGTTGGGATTGATCAGCGAAATCGTCGAGCACGAACGGCTTCTCGAACGCGCCCACGAACTCGCCGGGATCGTCAATTCCAACGCGCCGCTGGCCGTGCGCGGGACCCGGCTGGCGATCCTCAAGGGCCTCGATCTGCCGCTGCACGAAGCCGAGATGCTCGCCGAAGCGTTCCGCGAGCGCGTACTGCGGACCGAGGACGCGCTCGAGGGCCCCAAGGCCTTCGTCGAGAAGCGGGCGCCGGATTGGCAGTGTCGATGACGTTCGAGACGATCCTGCTCGAAATCGACGCGGCCGACCGGGTGGCGACCATCACGCTGAACCGGCCCGACCAGTTGAACGCGTTCAACCGCACCATGTGTGCGGAGATGGCCCGCGCCTGGCGCGCGGTCAAGCTCGACGAGTCGGTGAACGCCGTGGTGCTGCGGGCGGCGGGTGACCGCGCGTTCAGCGCCGGGCTGGACATCAAAACACCGTACGGGCAGCCCGAAAACGTCTGGAACCACGAGGATCCCGGCGAGGCCCTCAGCCCGAAGTGGCAAAAGATGTGGAAGCCGGTCGTGTGTGCCGTCCAGGGCATCTGCACCGCGGGCGCCTTTTACTTCATCAACGAATCCGACATCGTCATCTGCTCGGAGGGCGCCACCTTTTTCGACTCGCACGTGTCGGCCGGCCTGGTCTGTGCGTTGGAGCCGATCGGCCTGATGCGGCGCATCGGCCTGGGCGAGACCTTGCGCATAGCACTGATGGGCAACGACGAACGGGTCAGCGCCGACACCGCGTTGCGAATCGGATTGGTATCGGAGGTGGTCGCCGCCGACCGGCTCTGGGACCGCGCGCACGAGATCGCCGCGACCATCGCCGCGAAGCCATCGACCGCGACTCAGGGCACGGTCAAAGCGATCTGGGAGTCGCTCGACAAGCCTTACCGCGCGGCCATGGAGCAGGGCCTGATCTATACCCGGCTGGGCAATCCGCTCGGTACAGCCGAACTCGCCGCCCAGCGGGGCGAGGCCGGTGCGGGCGAACCGAAGATCCGTTGATGGTGCGTCACCCGCTCAGTCAGCGCATCGCCGACGTTCTCGACCTGCAGCCGGACGCGCACGCGATTGAGTTTGCGGGCCAATGGCACTCGTGGCGGCAGGTGGGCGATGCGGCGCGGCGCATCGCGTCGCAGGCCGGCCCGGGCCCGGGGGTCGGGATGCTGCTGCGCAACCGGCCCGGCCACGTGGCGGCCTTCCTCGGGGTGCTCCTGGGCGGCGGAACGGTCGTCACCATCAACCCCTCGCGCGGGGACGAGCGCACGCGCGCCGACATCGCCCCGCTGGAGTTGCCGTTGATCATCGGCGAGGCCGACGACTTGGCCGCGCAGGTCCCGCCGGGTATCCGGACGCTGGCGATCTCGGCTTGCCTGGAGGGTGGGCCCGTGCGCCATGGCGGGGGTCCCATCGCCCGGGCCGACGTCGCGGTCCGGATGCTGACCAGCGGTACGACGGGCCCGCCCAAACGCATCGACATCGGCTACGCCATGCTGGCCCGCAGCGTGATGGGCGCCGACCCCGACAGCGCCCCGGCGCCCCAAGAGCTACGGCGGGGTGTGGCGATCGTCAACTCACCGCTGGTGCACATCGGCGGCGTGTTCCGCGTGCTGCAGTGCGTCGCCGAGGCCAGGCCGTTCGCGCTCCTGGAGCGGTTCGAACTCAATGCGTGGACCGACGCGGTGCGCAGGCACCGGCCGCGGACCGTATCGCTGGTACCCGCGGCGCTGCGAACGGTGCTGCACTCCGACGTGCCGAGGGCCGATCTCGCGAGCATCCGGGCCGTCACCTGCGGCACGGCCCCGCTGACGGCCGACGACGCGGATGCCTTCACCGACAAGTACGGCATCCCGGTCCTGACCTCCTATGCCGCAACGGAATTCGGTGGCGGCGTGGCGGGTTGGACCCTGCCCGATTACCAACGGTATTGGACCGCCAAACGGGGTAGCGTCGGCCGTGCAAACCCCGGGGCGCAGCTGAGGGTGGTCGGGGACGACGGCACGCCGCTCGGCGCCGACCAGGTCGGCCTGCTCGAAGTCAAGCCGGGCCAGCTTGGCCCGTCGGCGCCGTGGATGCGAACCACGGACATGGCCCGCATCGACGCGGACGGCTTCGTCTGGATCGTCGGGCGGGCCGATCAGGCGATCATCCGCGGGGGGTTCAAGGTGATGCCCGACGACGTGCGCACCGCACTGGAGAGCCACCCCGCGGTCGCCGGCGCGGCGGTGATCGGGCGCCCCGATCAGCGCCTGGGCGCGACGCCGGTCGCCATGGTGGAATTGCGCGAATCCGCGTCCGTCGAACCCGAAGCGCTGGCGCGATATCTCCGAAATAAGTTGGCGCGCTACGAGGTTCCCACCGAGATCGCAATCGTCGACGCCATCCCGCGGACCCCGTCGGGCAAACCCGATTTGGGCGCGGTCCAGCGCTTCTTCAGCGCGCCCGCCGCCCACACCGACCATGCGCGGTGACGCCCCGACCGTCGCCGAGGTCCTGGCATACCAGGCCCGCTCGCGCGGAGACCGCCCGCTGCTCGTCTGCGACGGCGACCGGATCGGTTACCGGGAAGCCGAGGAGCAGTCGGCGGAGCTGGCCCGCGGACTGATCGCGGCCGGCGCGGGCAAGGGCACCCATGTGGGCCTGCTCTATCCCAATGGCGTGGGCTTCGTCGTCGCGATGCTGGCGGCGGCGCGGATCGGAGCCGTGGTGGTCCCGTTCTCGACGTTCGTCACCGCACGCGAGTTGCACGAGCAGCTGCTCGACAGCGACGCCGAAATCCTGTTAGCGGCGGCGTCTTTCCGCCGCCACGACTATGCGCAACGACTCGAAGAGCTGCTTTCGGATCCAGAGTTCGAATCCGACCTGCCCTTGTTCTGCGTGGCCGCACCGCAACTGCGGCAGGTGGGCATCGACCACCGCCCCGACGCGGTGCGACGCGTCCGCGACATCGACCGGTTCTATCGTCTGGCCGGCACTGTGAGCCCCGAGTTGCTGGCGGCGACGCAAGACGATGTCCAGGGCTGCGATCCGCTGGCCATCGTGTACACCTCGGGCTCCACCAGCGCCCCCAAGGGGGTGGTGCACACGCACGCCGCGCTGCTTGCGCATCAGCGGAACCTCAACGAGATCCGCGGATTGACCGCCGACGACAAGCTGTTCTGCAATTCGCCGTTCTTCTGGATCGGCGGATTCGCGTTCGGGCTGCTCGCGACGTTGGTCGCCGGGTCGACGCTGGTGTGCTCGAATGCCGACGATCCCGGCGCGACGCTCGACCTGCTGGAGGCCGAAAGACCCACCCTGACCAATGGTTTCAGCGCCACGATCGCTCACCTGGCCGATCATCCGAGTTTCGGCCGTCGTGACCTGTCATCACGGCGGGGCAACCTGTACCCGATCATGGCGCCCGACGTTCGACCGGCGGATCCGGAACTGCGGCACAACATGCTCGGGATGACCGAAGCCGGCAGCGTCGTGCTGATCAGTGACGACGAAACCGATCAACCCGAGCGCAGGCGCGGGTCGTTCGGCAAGCCGGCGCCCGGCTTCGAGACCATGATCCTGGACCCGGATCCCTCGGGAGTCGGTGAACTGTGCATCCGCGGACCGTACGTGATGCAGCGGTACTACCGGCGCAGTCGCGAGGAGTGCTTCGACGCCGACGGCTGGTTCCACACCGGCGATTTGGTGCGGTGCGACGCCGAGGGATTCTTCTACTACGTCGGCCGCCTCAGCACGATGATCAAGACCGCGGGCGCCAACGTCTCGGCGGAAGAGGTCGAACGGGCCATCACCAAGGTCACCGGCGGGCTGGCCGCGCACGTCACCGGCGTGCCCGACGCCCAACGGGGAGAATTGGTCGCGGCGGTCGTGGTGGTGCCCGACGGCGCCACGTTCGACGGTGCCGCCCTGCGCGACCGGCTCAAGACGGAACTGTCGGCATACAAGATTCCCCGCCGGTTGCTCGCGTTGTCGCGCTCGCAGCTGCCGCTGCTCTCCAGCGGCAAGGTCGACCGGGCACAGCTGAGGAAGCTCCTCGATGCCTGACAAAACAACCATCGACGAGCTGGTGCGTTCTCGCGCCGAGCTTTACGGCGACAAGCCGATGGTGATCGACCCGGGGTCGCGCACCAGCTACCGCCAACTCGAGGCGACCACAAGGCATCTCGCCGCGGTCTTCGTCGAGGCCGGCGTCGGCAAGGGCACCCGGGTCGGGCTGATCATGCCCAACGGCACCCGCTGGGTCGAGGTGGCCCTCGCGGTGACCCGGATCGGGGGCGTGCTGGTCCCGCTGAGCACCCTGCTGACGGCGACCGAACTGACCGCGCAGCTGCGTGCCGCGGCGGTGCAAATCCTGATCAGCGTCGAGGAATTCCGCGGTCATCGTTACCTCGACGACCTCCCACCGCGCAGCCGGCTGCCGGCCCTGCGCGGGGTCTGGACGGCCGCCCGGCTCGCCGGCACCACCGCCGGCGATCGGGCCCGTGGACTCGTGGACGCCATGACGCAGACGGTCGCGCCCGCCGACCTTCTGGTCATCACGTTCACCTCCGGCAGCAGCGGGGCGCCCAAGGGGGTCATGCATTCGCACGGCAGCGCGCTGGGCGCCGTGAACTCGGGCCTAGCCGCGCGCTGCATCACCGCCGACACCCGGCTGTATCTGCCGATGCCCTTCTTCTGGGTCGGCGGATTCGGCAGCGGAGTGCTGTCTGCGCTGATGGCCGGCGCCACCCTGGTGACCGAGGAGATACCGCGGCCGGAGACCACGCTGCGGCTGCTGGAGGCCGAGCGGGTGACGCTGTTTCGCGGCTGGCCCGATCAGGCCGAGACCCTGGCGCGGCACGCCGCCGCGGTCGGCGCCGACCTGTCGGCCCTGGGCGCGGGCAGCCTGCAGGCCCTGCTGCCGCCCGAGCGGCGTGCGCAACCCGGCGCCCGGGCCGCGCTGTTCGGCATGACCGAGGCGTTCGGCCCATACTGCGGCTACCCCGCCGACACCGACCTGCCACCGGCGGCGTGGGGCAGTTGCGGAAAGCCGTTCGGCGGCATGGAGGTTCGCATCGTCGACGCCGACACCGGCGAGCCCGCCGCGGCCGGCACCGTCGGCGTGATCCAGATTCGGGGCCCGCACACGCTGCGCGGCATCTGCGGTCGCAGCCGAGAGGAGTTGTTCACCGCCGACGGGTTTTACGCCACCGGCGACCTGGGCCGGCTCGACGAGCAGGGGTTCCTGTTCTACCACGGACGCTGCGACGACATGTTCAAGGTCAGCGGCGCCACCGTATATCCCGGCGAGGTAGAACGCGCGCTGCGCACCATCGACGGCGTCCGCGGCGCCGTTGTCACCAACGTCCCCGGGCCGGCGGGCCAACGGGTGGGCGCGGCCGTGTTGTGCGACGGCGCGGTGTCCACCGATGAGCTGAGCCGGAGCGCGCGAAAGCTGCTGAGCGCCTTCAAGGTACCGACGGTGTGGTTGCTGTTGGGGTCGGACGACGACGTCCCGCGCGGCGGGACCGGTAAGGTCGACACCGGCCGGCTGCGCGAGATGCTGGCGTCGGCGGGGTGACCGTTGGCGACCGTCAGTGCCGGACGCCGGAGACCGGCGACCGCGGAAGCCGACCGGCGCGCGAATGTCCACTCATGGACTCCCCGTCGACCACGACGTCGAAGTCCAGATTGAGCCGCATGGGCTTGGTCACCGATTGCCGCCAGGTCAGCCGGGTACCTCCCGCGACCGCACTGGACATCAAGTCCCGCAACGGAACTGATTCGTTCTTGTAGGTAGCCGTACCCACCAGCCCGTCACCCAGTTCGGTGAACACGTACCGCACCGCGAGCGTGCCGATCGGCGTCTTGATCGTCACGTCCCACTCACCCTCGATGCCCAACCTATGCCTCCATCGGTTCTCGTCCCGCCGGACGCCAGACGGTGCCCCGACGCTCGTACTCGAACAGCTTCTCGACGGCGTGCGCGACCCGTGGCCCGTACCACCGATCCAGCAGGTACAGCGCCAGATCGAGCCCCGAGGTCACCCCGCCGGCGGTGACCACGTCCCCGTCGTCAACCACCCGGGCGGCCACCGCATGCACGCCGGCCGCCTCTAACAGCTCCAGCCCCAAGTGATGGGTCACCGCGTGGCGCCCCTCGATCAGGCCCGACATGGCCATCACCACCGATCCGCCACAAACCCCGGCCACCGTGATCTCCGGATTGTCAAAGGCCTTCCGCAACAACGGGGTCAGCTCCGTCTGCGCCGCCCGGGCCAACAGCACCGGGATGGTCTCGACGCCATCGTCCGGGTCGCCGGCTATCGGACCGCTGGCGCCCGGAACCATCACGCAGCCGGGCACGGACGGATCGAGCGCGGCACTGGCGCTGAGCGCCAAACCACGTGTGCCACTGGTGACGCTGCGCGGCCCCTCCGCCGACACCAACGTCACCGTCAGGTCGCCGCCCACGCAGTCGCTGCCCGCCGCCAGCACTTCGAACGGGGCGATCACGTCGAGCGGGTCAAATCCGTCGTACAACACGACTTGCGCATGCATCCCGTCATGGTCACCGCCTTGCGCCGGCCGCACCAGTGGCTGGATTGCCACTATGCACCGGTATATTGCCAAGCCATGCATTCCGTCGCGATTCTGGCCGAGCCGGACGTCATCGCGTTCGACCTCGCCATTGCGATCGAGGTTTTCGGGCGGGTCGCCCTCGCGACCGGTGCGCCCGGCTATCGCGTGCGCGTGTGCGGCTGCGAGCCCGTCGTGCCGGCCGGACCGATCCGGGTCGCCACCGATCACGGCCTGGAAGGACTCGACGGTGCGGACACCATCGTGGTGCCCGGACGCAACGACGTCACGGTGGGTGTGCGCGAGGACGTCGTGGCGGCGCTGAAGTCGGCGCACCGCAAGGGAGTCCGCATCGCCTCCATCTGCAGCGGCACCTTCACCGTCGCCGCGGCGGGCATCCTGGACGGCAAACGCGCGACCACCCACTGGGCCGCCGCCGACTCGTTCTCGGCCCGCTATCCCAACGTCCGGCTCGATGCCGCCGCGTTGTACGTGGACGAGGGCCAGGTACTCACCTCGGCCGGGGCTTCCGCGGGTCTCGACTTGTGCCTCTACATGGTCGCGCGCGATTACGGCTCCGCGGTGGCCGCCGACGCCGCCCGGTTAGCGGTCACGCCCCTGCACCGCACCGGTGATCAAGCCCAATTCGTCATCCGCAATCGCGGAAAGTCGCTCACCGAACTCGATGGCTTGCTGGTCTGGCTGGAAAGCAACGCGCACCTCCCGTTGACCCTCGGTGAAATCGCCCGTCAGGCCGCCACCAGCGAACGAACCCTGAATCGGCGGTTCAAGAGCGAGACGGGCCAAACACCGATGCAGTGGCTGAACGGCATTCGGATCCGGCACGCGGAGGAGTTGCTGGAGACGAGCTCCGCCGGTGTCGAAACCATCTCGCGGCTGGTCGGATTCGCGTCGGCCACGAATTTTCGCGAGCAGTTCCGCCGACTGGTTGGAGTGGCGCCGCAGAGCTACCGCAACGCTTTTCGCGACCAGCAGCCCTGACCGGCGCCGACCAGCCCTAGGGCACCCGGGTCCACGGCTGGCAGTTCTGGGACTCGAAGGCCTTGACCGAGGTGTTGATGTTCGCGTACATCGGACCGATCGACGTATTCGTCTGCAGCACATGGTCCTTGTTCGCGTCGGGCGTGCTGTAGGTGAACCAGGAGCACATCGAACCCTGGGTCGGCACGTCGTTGATCCAAACACCGAAGGCCGACCCGGAACCGCCGGTGTGGTAGAGGCCCGGCGCGATGTCCGGGCCCACGATGAAGACACCGTTGCCGGGGATGGGGTCGAGCGGGTCGGCCAGCGCCGGCGGTGCCAGGGCGACGGCCGTCACCACCGAAACGAACAGGGCCGATGCGGTAACCGTTCGGGGCACTTTTCCTCGCTTTATGTTGTTGCCCCCTGTCACGCAGCCTATGCCGAGGCGCGCGGGGTAACAACCATCAGTCACCGTCGACGACCACGCCTCGCGCGGTGAGGTGATCGATCAACGGCACGGCGCCCGCGGCGAGATGCTGCGACATGGCCGCGCGCGCGAGCCCCCCGTCGCGCTTCTTCAGCGCCGACAGGATGCGACGGTGATCCCGCATCGACTGCTCCGGCCAGCCCTCGATGGCCGGGAACACCGATTCCGGTGCGTAGCGGGTGATTTGCAGCATCAGCTGGGCGAGTTTCGGCGAGTCCGCGGCAACGTTGATGGCGCGGTGGAATTGGTGGTTCAGGCGCACCGTCCGCTCCTCGTCGTCACCCGCGTACGCGTCTTCGAGTTCCGCCTGGATCTGCTTGAGCTCGCGCAGTTGGTCGTCGGTGATGTTGATCGCGGCCCGCGCCGCGAGTTCGCCACCGACATGGGCCTGCACGTTGGCGACGTCGGTGACGTCGCGGCCGGTCACCGGCAACACCATGAAACCCCGCCGGGGTTGCTGGGCGATCAGACCTTCCGCGCGCAGGGCGAACAGCGCTTCCCGCACCGGCGTGACGCTGATTCCCAACTCGGCGGCCAACTGGTCCAGCCGGACGTAGGACCCCGCGAGGTAGGTGCCGTCGAAGATCCGACGGCGGATGAGGCGCGCGACGTCGTCGGAAAGTTGCGGTCGCGCGGCGAAATCCGGAACGCTCATCGCTACACCTGGTACTCGGCAAGGAGGCGCTTGCTGATGATCGACTTCTGGATTTCGCTGGTTCCCTCGCCGATCAGCAGGAACGGCGCGTCGCGCATCAGCCGCTCGATCTCGTATTCCTTGGAATAGCCGTAGCCGCCGTGGATTCGGAAGCTCTGCTGCGTGACCTCGGTGCAATACTCGCTGCACAGATACTTGGCCATCCCGGCGGCGACGTCGTTGCGCTCCCCCGAGTCCTTCAGCCGCGCCGCGTTCACCATCATCAGGTGGGCGGCTTCGACTTTGGTGGCCATCTCGGCGAGCTGGAAGGCAATGGCCTGGTGCTCGGCGATGGGCTTGCCGAAGGTGTGCCGTTGTTGCGCATAGCGGACCGCGAGCTCGAAGGCGCGGATGCCGACACCGCACGCCCGCGCCGACACGTTGACCCGGCCGACCTCGATGCCGTCCATCATCTGGAAGAAGCCCTGCCCCGGGGTGCCACCCAAAACGTCGTCGGCGCTGGCCCGGTAGCCGTCGAAGATCAGTTCGGTGGTGTCGATGCCCTTGTAGCCCAGCTTGTCGATCTTGCCGGGGATGACCAAGCCCGGCGCGACTTCACCGAATCCCGTTGGCTTCTCGACCAGGAAGGCGGTCAGATTTCGGTGCGGCTTGTCGGCACCCTCGTCGGTGCGCACCAGCACCGCGATGAGTGTGGAGCTTCCGCCGTTGGTCAGCCACATCTTCTGGCCGTTGATGGTGTAGTCGCCGTCCGGGCCGCGTACCGCCCGGGTCCGAATCGCGGCGACGTCGGACCCGAGTTCCGGCTCCGACATCGAAAAAGCGCCCCGCGCTTCGCCGGTCGCCATCCGCGGCAGGAACCGCTGCTGCTGCGCTTCGGTGCCGTGTTGGCGAAGCATGTAGGCCACGATGAAGTGGGTGTTGAGCACGCCGGACACGCTCATCCAGCCACGCGCGAGCTCTTCCACACACAGCGCATAGGTGAGCAGCGACTCCCCCAGCCCGCCGTACTCCTGCGGAATCATCAGGCCGAACAGGCCCATGTCGCGCATCCGGTCGACGATGTCCTGCGGGTAGGTGTCGCCGCGTTCGAGCTCCGCGGCGTTGGGGATCACCTCCTTCTCGACGAATTGCCGTACTGTAGCGACGATTTCGGTCTGGAATTCGGTCAGCCCGAGGGTCTGAGCGAGCTTGGTCATGCGCTGTCTTTCGGTCCGGGCTTGCTCAGCAAGCGATGGTCTTCGCCTTCGCCAGGCGTTCGATGTCGGCGGTGGTCAATCCCAACCGGCGCTCGAGAACCTCGGCCGTGTCCTGCCCCAACGCGGGCGCGGGCGCGCCGGCGGGATGCACGCCGTCGAACGCGACCGGCAGCCCGGGGGCCAGGTACTCACCCAGGCCTTCCTGCCGCAGTGGGGAAAACAGCGGGTTGTCGGTCACCTTCGGGCCCGCCGCGACCTCGGCGAAGGTGCGGTACCGCTCGAACAACACCGTTGTGCCCGAGAGCGCGGCGGTGACCTCGTCGGCCGAGTGGTCGGCGAACCAGGTGGCGAACAACCCGGACAGCACGTCGCGGTATCGGTAGCGGTCGCCCTCCGAACCGAAGTCGACACCCAGCGCATCGGCGAGCGCCGTCACCGCGACGCCGGTGCCGGTCACGTCGACCAGGTCGCGAAAGTGCCTGCGGGTCAAGGTGACAACCATGAACCGGGCGCCGTCACGGGCGACGAAGTCCTGCCCGTACTGGCCATAGATGGTGTTGCCCAGGCGCTCGCGCTGCGTGCCGGTGATCTGCGGCTCGGTCAACAGCCCCAGGTTTCCGGCGGTGGCCAGCGCGACGTCCTCGAGGGCCAGGCTGATCCGCGCACCGGCACCGGATTCGTCTCGGCGGCGGACCGCGGTGACGACGGCCAGGGCGGCGTACAGGCCGCAGCACACGTCCCAGGCCGGCAACACGTGGTTGATCGGGCCGGCGTGCCCGGCGGGGCCGGTGACGAGCGGGAATCCGATCCCGGCGTTGACCGTGTAATCCACCCCGGTGGAACCGTCGCCACGCCCGAGCAGCTGCACGTGGATGACGTCGGAACGCTTGCCGGCCAACGCCTCGTGGCTGAGCCAGGACAGGCCGGCGGCGTTGGTCACCACCACCCCGTCGCCCTCGACGATGAGCCGCGCGACCAGTTCCTGCCCGTCGGGAGAGCGCAAATCGATGGTGGCCGAACGCTTGCCCTTGTTCAGCCCGGTCCAGTAGATCGAGGTGCCGTCGGCCGCCAGCGGCCACCGCTGCACGTCGGAGGCGCCGCCGATCGGATCGATCCGGATCACCTCCGCGCCAAGCTGACTCAGCGTCATGCCACACAGCGGGGCGGCGACGAAGCTGGACACCTCGACGACGGTGAGTCCGCCCAGGGGACCGGTCACGTCACCCGCTCGAACACCGCGGCCAGGCCCTGGCCGCCGCCGATGCACATGGTCTCCAGCCCGTAGCGCGCCTCGCGGCGGTTGAGCTCGCGCGCCAGTGAGGCCAGCATCCGCCCACCCGTCGCGCCGACGGGATGGCCCAACGAGATGCCGGATCCGTGCACGTTCGTCCGCTCGTGGTCGGCCGCGCCGAAATTCCACTCCCGCATCACCGCAAGCGCTTGAGCGGCAAAGGCTTCGTTGAGTTCGATCAGGTCGATGTCGGACAGCCGCAGGCCGGCCTTGCGCAGCGCCGCCTCGGTCGCCGGTACGGGCCCGATGCCCATGACGTGGGGCGCCACTCCCGCCAGCCCCCATGACACCAGGCGGACCAGCGGGGTCAGACCGTATTCGGCGGCCTTCTCGGGCGTGGTCACCACGCACATCGACGCCGCGTCGTTTTGGCCGCTGGCGTTGCCGGCGGTGACGGTGGCTTCCGAATCCTGGTTGAGCAGAACGGGTTTGAGCTTGCCCAGCGACTCGACCGAGGTGTCGGCGCGCGGATGTTCGTCGGTGTCGATCAGTTCTTCACCGTGGCGCGTGCGGACGGTGACCGGGATGATCTCCTCGGCGAGAACCCCGTCCTTCTGCGCGGCCACGGCCCGCTGGTGTGACCGCACGGCGAGTTCGTCCTGTTCCAACCGCGGAATGCCGTACTGGCGGCGCAGATTCTCCGCCGTCTCCAGCATGCCGCCGGGGACCGGGTGGTGACGGCCGCCGGCGGTGGTGCGTCCGCGGGCCAGCCCGTCGTGCACCTGGACCCCGCTTCGCGCGCCACCCCAACGCATGTCGGTGGAATAGAACGCGACATTGCTCATACTCTCGCAGCCGCCGGCGACCACCAGATCCTGATCGCCGCTGCCCACCTGCAGGCACGCCTGGATCACCGCCTGCAGGCCCGACCCGCAACGCCGGTCGACTTGCATGCCGGGCACCGTCACCGGCAGGCCGGCGTCCAGCGCCACGACGCGCCCGATCGCCGGGGCATCGCTGTTGGGATAGCAGTGGCCGAGGATCACGTCCTGCACCGCGTCGGGCGCCAGCCCGGTCCGCTCGAGCAACCCCTTCAGGGCGGTGACGCCCAGGTCGACGGCCGTCAGCGAGGAGAACATGCCGCCGTAGCGGCCGATCGGCGTGCGGACCGGTTCACAGATAACGGCTTCGCGTAGCGCGCTCATAGGTGTCGGCCGCCGGTGATCTCCATGACGGTGCCGGTCATGTAGGACGACAGGTCGGACGCCAGGAACAGCGCCACGCTGGCGACTTCGCTGGGCTCACCGGCCCGGCCCATCGGCACCTCGGCGACCTTCGAATCCCAAATACGTTGCGGCATAGCCTCGGTCATCGCCGAGCGGATCAAGCCGGGGGCGATCGCGTTCACCCGGACGCCCAAGTAGGCCAGCTCCTTGGCGGCCGCCTTGGTCATGCCGACGATGCCGGCCTTGGCAGCCGAGTAGTTGGTCTGCCCGACCATGCCGACCTTGCCCGACACCGACGACATGTTGATGATCGCGCCCCGCTTGTTTTCCCGCATGACCGCGGCCGCCAATCGGGTGCCGTTCCAGGTTCCCTTCAAATGCACGGCGATGACCTGATCGAACTGCTCCTCGGTCATCTTGCGCATCGTCGCGTCCCGGGTGATGCCCGCGTTGTTGACCATGATGTCCAGCCCGCCGAAACGCTCGACCGCGGTTTGGATCAGTTTTTCGACGTCGGATGCCTGCGTGACATCGCATTGGACCGCGACGGCGACGTCATCACCGCCGAGCTGTTTGGCCACCGCTTGCGTCGCTTCGAGATTGACGTCGCCGAGCACAACCCGCGCGCCCTCGGCGACGAAGCGCTCCGCGATGGCCAGCCCCAGCCCTTGCGCTCCGCCCGTGATTACCGCCGTCTGACCTGCCAACAACCCCACCTGGGTCACACATCCTTCACTGTCGTAGCCGCCGCCGGACACCCTCAGGGCAAATATCATATTTGATATAGGATCCTGCTCTGAACCGGGGTCTCCCCGACCAGGAGAGGAGCGTGCAGCCAATGGCAGCCACCGAATCCGCGGAAGTCAGCGACGAAGATTTTCGCGAGATCCTTGCCCAGACACGGCAATTCGTCCGCAGCGCCGTCGTTCCCCGCGAGCAGGAGATCCTCGACTCCGATCGCGTGCCGGACGACCTCCGCGACGAGGCGAAGAAGATGGGGCTGTTCGGCTACGCGATTCCCCAGGAGTGGGGCGGCCTGGGCCTCAACCTGATGCAGGACGTCGAGCTGGCGATGGAGCTGGGCTACACCTCGCTGGCGCTGCGGTCGATGTTCGGCACCAACAACGGCATCGCCGGACAGGTGCTGGTCGGCTTCGGCACCGACGAACAGAAATCCCGCTGGCTGGAGGCGATCGCGACCGGCGACGTCGTCGCCTCGTTCGCGCTGACCGAGCCCGGCGCCGGCTCCAACCCGGCCGGCCTGCGCACCAAAGCCGTTCGTGACGGGGATGATTGGGTGATCTCCGGGCAGAAGCGCTTCATCACCAACGCGCCCGTCGCCGACCTGTTCGTGGTGTTCGCGCGCACCCGACCTGCCGACGACCAGGGACCCGGGATCGCCGTGTTCCTGGTGCCCGCGCACGCCGACGGCGTCGAAGTCGGCGCCAAGGACGCCAAGATGGGCCAGGAGGGCGCGTGGACCGCCGACGTCAGCTTCGACGACGTCCGGGTCGATGACGGCGCGCTGGTCGGCGGTAGCGAGGACATCGGGTATCGAGCGGCGATGACGTCGCTGGCGCGCGGACGGGTGCACATCGCCGCCCTCGCCGTCGGCGCCGCCCAGCGGGCGCTCGACGAATCGGTCGGCTACGCGGCCACCGCGACGCAGGGTGGGACGCCGATCGGAAGCTTCCAGTTGGTCCAGGCGATGCTCGCCGACCAGCAGACCGGCGTGCTGGCCGGCCGGGCGCTGGTGCGCGACGCCGCGCGGCAGTGGGTTACCGGCGAGGACCGCCGGGTCGCGCCGTCCGCGGCCAAGCTGTTCTGCACCGAAATGGCCGGCAACGTGGCGGACCTCGCGGTGCAGATCCACGGCGGCAGCGGTTACATGCACGGGGTCCCGGTCGAGCGCATCTACCGCGACGTGCGGCTGCTACGACTGTATGAGGGCACCAGCGAGATTCAACGCCTGATCATCGGGTCCAACCTCGTCAAAGCGGCGCAGCGATAAGGAGCAACTATGGGCGGCAAGCTCGCAGGCCGAGTGGCATTCATCACCGGGGCGGCCCGCGGTCAGGGCCGGGCGCACGCGGTTCGGCTGGCGCGGGAGGGCGCCGACATCATCGCCGTCGACATCGCCGGCAAGCTTCCGTCCTGTGTCCCGTACGACCCGGCGAGCCCCGACGACCTGGCCGAGACCGTTCGGCTGGTTAAGGAAACGGGCCGCCGGATCGTCGCCTCGGTCGTGGACACCCGCGACTTCGAGGCGCTTCGCCAGGCCGTCGACGACGGCGTCGCCGCGTTCGGGCGGCTGGACATCATCGTCGCCAATGCCGGCGTCGCCGCCCCGCAGGCCTGGAACGACATCACGCCGCAGGACTTCCGCGACGTGATGGACATCAACGTGACCGGCACGTGGAACACCGTGATGGCCGGCGCGGACAAGATCATCGAAGGGGGCCGCGGCGGCTCGATCATCCTGATCAGTTCCGCGGCCGGGATGAAGATGCAGCCGTTCATGGTGCACTACACCGCCAGCAAGCACGCCGTCACCGGGATGGCGCGCGCCTTCGCCGCCGAGCTGGGCAAGCATTCGATCCGGGTCAACAGCGTTCATCCCGGGCCGGTGAACACGCCGATGGGCACGGGCGACATGGTCGCGGCGGTGGGCAAGGCCATGGAGACCAACCCGCAGCTGTCCAGCGTGCTCACGCCGTTCCTGCCCGACTGGGTCGCCGAGCCGGAGGAGATCGCCGACACGGTCTGCTGGCTGGCCAGCGACGAGTCCCGCAAGATCACCGCCGCGCGGATCCCGGTCGATCAGGGCTCCACGCAGTACTGACCGGCGTGGGAATAGATTCCCGCGGGCGGCGATTGCTGGCCACATGAAAGCCTTCACCGAGAGCGAACGTCAGGAGTTTCTGGCCGGCAAGCACGTCGCCGTGTTGTCCGTCGCGGCCGACGGCCGGCCCCCGGCCAGCGTCCCGATCTGGTACGACTACACGCCGGGTGGGGACATCCGGATCATGACCGGGGCGTCGAGTCGCAAGACGCGGCTCATCGAGCGGGCCGGGGCGGTGACGCTGGTCGTCCAGCGCGAAGAGCCGCCGTATCAGTACGTGGTGGTCGAGGGCTCGATCGTCGAGACCACCAATCCGGCTCCCCACGACGTGCAGGAGGCGATCGCCATCCGCTACCTCGGCGAGGAGGGCGGGCGGGCGTTCATCCGCAGCATGGAGGGGGTGGAAGAGGTGATGTACACCATCCGCCCCGACCGCTGGCTGAGCGCGGACTTCACCGGCGACCTGTAGAGGTCTCAGCCGATCAGGTCCAGCGTCCCGAGCTCACGGATCGCTTGGCAGCCGCGGGTGAGCATGGTCAGCACCATGTCGTCACCACGGTCGGTCGCGGCGGCGAACGCGAACCCCAGCGCCGAGATCAGGGGTGCCTGCAACACCCCGAGACGGTAATCGCGCCAACACGTTTCGCGGTCGTAGCCGGCGACCCCCGACGTCGTCAAGGCGCGATGATAGTCGGTGACCAGACCCCCCTCGATGCTCGCGCGCAGCGCCGAATCGAGGCTGGTGGCGGTGAAGTAGGCGAGATCCCTGGCCGGCAGACCCACCCCGAGCGTCTGCCAGTCGACCACGCTGACCCGGGTTCGGTCCGGATCGAACAGCAGGTTGTCCAGGCGGTAGTCACCGTGCAGCAGCGCGAACCGGTCATACTCGGTCATCAGCCACGGGGTGACCAATCCCATTGCCGCGCTGAAGGTATCGCGATCCTCGGCGCTCATCCGATCGCCCAGCTTGTCGAGGGTGATGTCGGCGCTCATCTTCGCCACCTCGCCCATGCCGCCGGCGCCCGCCTCGTCGGGTCGGCCGAACGCAATGCCCGGGAAATCGAGCCAGAACGGATCGCACCAACTGGGCGCGTGCAAGCCGGCGAGCGCGGTGACCGCGAGCCGCGCTTCGCGCTGCCCGCAACCGGCGAGCTGGTCGCCCTGCACGGCGGGCGCTTGATCGGCGAGGAGCAAGGCGAAATCCATTGCGTCCTCGGAGATCTCCGAGTAGTAGCACCGCGGCGTCGGCACCCGCACCCGGCCGGCCACGGACGAGTAGAACGCGCACTCGCTGCGATATCCGATGACCACCCGATCGCGGACGGTGTCGTCCTGGGCGGGCAATTTGATGACGAAGGTCTGGGGCAGGTCACCGGGGCTCCCGGCGTAGCGGGCGGTCACCCGGTAGGTCGCACCCGTCTGCCCGGTGCCGATCGCGACCACGTCGACGTCGGCAACCTCGACGGGTGCGCCGCCCCCACTGAGCGCGTTCGACAGCCACTCCGGCGTCACGTCGCCCGGATACCGCGGAATCGACACCACAGCACTCATGAACAGCACGCCTCCTGTACCCGGGCCGCCTTGCCCGACTGACAAACTGTAAGGCATACCGCAAGAGCCGCGGTCAACTCCTAGCCGGAGCGGACCCGCCATTCGGCGGCCTCGTGCTGCTGCCGCCAGAACTCGTCGAAACGCCCACCCGCCGCATGTAATTCGTCGACCGTTCCGTCCTCGACAACGCGACCGCCATCGAGGAACAGGACTCGGTCGGCGTGGCTGATGCTGGCCAACCGGTGCGCGACGATCACCTGGGTGCGCGACCGCGGGTCGAGCGTGAGTGCGTCGACCACCGCCGCCTCGTTTTCGGTGTCCAGGGCGCTGGTGGCCTCGTCGACCAACAGCGTCGGCGCCGGTTTGAGCAGCGCCCGCGCGATGCTGACCCGTTGGCGTTCGCCGCCGGACAATGCGGAGCCCGCTTCGCCGACGATCGTGTCGGCGCCCTCAGGCAGCCGGCCGATGAGTTCGTCCACGCGGGCCAGCGCCACGGCCCGCGTGAACTGCGCCGCGTCGGCGCCGGGATGCCCGGCGAACACGTTGTCCCGGATCGACCCGTGGAACAGGTAGGGGTGCTGGAACACCACGCTGCTGGCCGCCCGCCGCGATTCCGCGTCCAGCGTCGCCGCGTCGACACCGTCGATCAGGACCCGGCCGCGGGTCGGCTCGTGCAGCCCGGCGATCAGCGCCAGGATGGTGCTCTTGCCCGATCCGGACGGTCCGACGATCGCCGTCGTGCTGCCCGCCGCCAAACTGAAGCTCACCCCGTCCAGCACCGGGGCGGTAGCGCCGTCGTAGCCGAACGTGACGTCGTCGAATTCGATCCTGGGCGCCGTCGCGGCGGGCAGCCTGGCGGACCCGGCGTTCAGCACCGGCGCCGCGAGGACCGAGCGGATGCGGCCGAGCGTGGCGCGGGTGCTTTCCAGGGCCGGCGCCAGTTCGCTGATCGTGGTGAACGGCTCCAGGTAGCGCACGATGACGACGATCAACGCGATGGCCTCGGGCACGGTGACCGTCTTGTTGATGGTCAGCGCCGCGGTCGCCCCCGCCAGCAGGATGAGCGAGAGCTGGCTGGCCAGGCTGAACAACAGCTGGCCGGGAATCTGCATGGCCAGTAACCGCATGGTCGCCCCGCGCTGCGCGGCCAGCGCGTCGCCGACCAGGCTGCGCGCCGGCTCGACCCGCCGGGCGGCCCGCAACGCCTGCTGGGTGCGCGCGAATTCGATGATCCGTTCGGTGAGCGCGCTGTTGGCTTCGTCGGCGGCGGCGTCGGCGCGCCGCGCCAGTCGCGACGACGCCCACAACGCACCCAGCAGCAGCGGCACCCCGCCCAGCGCGGCCACGCCGAGCTGCCACGAGATCGGGAGCAACGCCAGCCCGATGGCGGCGGGCAGCAGGATGGCGGAGGTCAGCGGCGTCAGCAGGTTGACGACGAGGCCGACCAGTTCGGGACCGGTCGCGGCGATCGCCTGGCGTGCCGTCGCGGTGTGCTCGGCGGTGAACCAGTCCAGCCGCACCGAAGGCAACCGGTCCGCCACGTCGTGCTGGCTGTGGTCGAGCACGGCGAACCCCAGGTCGAAGCCGATGCGTGCCGTCGCGGTGTCGATCACCCATCCGAGCACGGTGGCGGCGGTGAGCCAGCCCAGCCACCCCAGCGCGCGGTGCGGGGCGTCGCCGAACAGCGCGCCCACCAATGGCACCAGCAGCACCGCGGCCGCCGCGCGGACCACCACGGAGAGCAGCGCGAGCACGGTGTAGGCGCTGACCTTGGCGCGGCGATCCGCCGGGACCAGGTGTAACCACGTGCGGATCATCGCGCCCCCTCCCGAGCCGGGCTGGCCGCGACCGGGTCTCGTCGGCCGCCCTCCCAGAGCCGTCGGTAGCGGCCGTCGGCGGCCAGCAACTCCTCGTGCGTGCCGCGTTCGGAGATCCGCCCGTGGTCGAGCACGACGATCTGGTCGGCGCCGGTGACGGTGTGCAATCGGTGGGCGATCACCAGCACGGTGCGATCCCGCGTCAGCCGGTTGAGCGCCTGCTGCACAAGGTATTCCGATTCCGGGTCGGCGAACGCGGTGGCCTCGTCGAGAATGAGCACCGGCGTGTCCGCCAGGATCGCGCGGGCGATCGTGAGCCGTTGCCGCTCCCCACCGGAAAGGCCGCTGCCCGCGCCCAGCACGGTGTCGTAGCCGTCCGGCAGTCGCATGATGCGGTCGTGGATTCGCGCTTGGCGCGCCGCCTCCTGGATCTGGGTCGCGCTGGCATCGGGGACGGCCAGCGCGATGTTGTCGGCGACGGTGCCGTGCACCAGTTGCGTCTCCTGCAGGACGAACCCGACGTTCGCGTAGAGCTCATCGGCGGTCATCGACCGGATGTCGCGGCCCCCAACGCGTATCGAGCCCCGTTCGACGTCGTGGAACCGGGCCAACAGGGCGGCCAGCGTCGACTTCCCGGAGCCCGACGGGCCGACGAGGGCGGTGACGGTGCCGGGCCGCAGCGCCAACGACACGTTCTGGATCACCGGGACGCCCGGGCGGTAGCCGAAGCTGACGTCGTCGAATTCCACGGTCGCCGACGGATCGCCGGACTGGTCGTGCCCGCAGACGTCGAGTTCGGGTTCGTCGAGGGCGTTCTGCAGGCGGCGGGCGGCCAGCATGCCGGCGCTGATGCCACCCACCCCGTATGCGATTCCCAGCAGCCGGGCGCCGAATGTGGTGCCCAGCAACAGGAATGGCAGCAAATTGACCGGATTCATTCGGCCGCTCACGGTCAGCAGGGTGCCGGTGAGCACGATCAGCCACAGGAAGGTCGAGGGCCGGGTGACCAAATCCATCAGCGTCTTCTTGCCCGCCAGCGGCCGCTGCCAGGAGACGAGGAATTCGATGTAGGAGTCCAGTTGGCGCCGGAAGCTGGATGCGGCCGCCCCGCCGAAGACGCGGATCACCGGTTGGCCCTCCAGGTAGGCGCCGGCCTCGCCGTTCATCTTCTCCGCCCAGCGCTGTGATTGCGGGATGCGCGGGCCGGACTGGATGGTGAGCGAAGACGTCAGCACCAGGTACACCAGGACGGGCAGGAACAGCACGAGCGCCACCCGCCAGTCGACGGCGAACAGGTAGGCCAGCACGGCCAGCGGCGCGACGATCGCCGCGACCGCGTCGGGGATCGCGTGGGTGACCAGATAGTGCAGCGACAGCGTGTCGTCGTGCAGCAGCTGCTTGATCGAGCCGGATCCGCGCGCGGTGAACCAACCCAGCGGCAGCCGAGACAGCTTGTGCAGCAAGCGGGAACGCAGGTCTGCGGCGAACCGGGCGTCGACGACGTGCAGCCACAGCGTGAGCGCCGCCCCGAGCACGGTGCCGGTTCCCAGCAGCGCGACGGCCGCGATCCCGACATCCCAGAGCCGTGGGGCCGGCGCCCCTGAAACCAGCAGTCGGGCCAGCTCGACCAGGAGCACGAACGGTGCCAGCTGCACCAGCGTGATGACGGCCTGCAGCACCCCGGACAGGATCAGCGCCGAGCGCAGCGGCGCGAGCAATCGGCCGGCACCCTGGGCTCGCCAGCTGCCGCGCGCCGCGGCGACGGGCGCCGGACCGTGCGGCTCCGGTGATGAAACTCGTTCTGGGGCAATCTCATTGGGGTCGGGCTCGTCACCGCGGCGGGTGCCCATCGCCCGTCCGGCGCTCCAATAGGCCTGGGCGTGTACCTCGGACTTGGGGAAGCCGAATTCGTCGCGCAGCCGCGTTCGCACGTGCTTGAGCACGGTGGCCTCGGGCGTCGCCCACGCGTACCAGTTGGACCAGTCCCGGCTATCGATCGCCGCGGCAAGGGATTTCTCGTCATGGCGGACCACCCAGTGCACGCGCAATCGGGGATGCTGGGCGATCGGTATCAGGACGTCGTGGTCGTCGTGTTGCTCGAGATACATCTCGATCGGCACTTCGTCGGGGACGACGCCGATGATGCCGTTCATCCCCGGGATCGACGCGGAATCCCCGATCAGCAGGTAGCCGGCCGGTTGTTCGTCCGGCACGTCGAAGCGCGACGAGCCCATCAGCGCCATGACGGCGATGGTGGCGCCGGGTTGCACGGTGCGTGCCCATTTCGACGCCGGGCCCGCGGGTTCGTGCAGCACGATGTCGACGGCGAAGCGGCCCTCGGGGACGTCGGCCTCGGAAATCGTGTAGGCGCGCTGGAATTCGGTGTTGGATCCGTCCGGGTCCGGGAACCAGAACCGCAGCCAGGCCGCGGGTTCGGCGTCCACGTCTTCGAACAAGGTCGGCGACGTCATCCGCACCCGCACGAAATGCGGTGCGATCTGGACGGTTTCGATCACGGTTGCGGTGTGGTCGCGGGCGCCGAAGCTTCGCAACATCACGCCGGAGAGTCCGCGCGCCATCACCGGTCCTTTCCCGCGGCGCTCAGCTCCGCGGCGACGTCAGCGAACGGGCCGGCGGGCGGCCCCTTCGCTGAATACGCTACCGCCCACAAACTAAGGGTTGCCTTACCAAAGGTCAAACCCGGGTGGCCTGAGCTGGCTCGGTAGCCTGGTGGCGTGAGCGGTGAATCGGTTCCGCCGGTGTTGCTCTACGACGGCGTCTGCGGCGTGTGCAATGCGGCGGTGCGCACGGTACTTCGGTTCGACCGCGCCGGCACCCTGCGCTTCGCGGCCCTGGACAGCGACTACGCCCGCGCGGTCTTCGCTCGGCACCCGGCCATGGAGGGTGTCGACTCCGTGGTGTTCGTCGATGAGCCGGGCCGGCCCGCCGAACGGGTAGCCGTCCGATCCGCCGCCGCGCTGCGCGTGGTGGATTACCTCGGCGGGCCGTGGAAGCTGTTCGGAATGGCCCGCATCATTCCGGCTCCGGTGCGCGACTGGCTCTACGACAAGTTCGCCGGCATCCGCTATCGCGTCTTCGGCAAGTACGACACTTGCCCGTTGCCGCCGCCGCAGGTTCGCGCCCGCTTCCTGGACGCCTAGCCCTCGGCCCCGAGCGCCAAGTCGGCCTCGGACTCCTCGCGCTTCAGTTGGGCCAGCTTGCGGTCCTCGACCGCCGCTTCCCGATGCTTGACCGCCGACTCGCGGTGGGCGCCCACATGAGAAACACCAAGCTCGACGGTCCGGTCTTGCATCCGCGCGATCTGGTCGTGCTTGCGGGCCGACTCCTCCAAGCTGCGGGCCGCCGAGAGCCCCGCGTGTGCGGCGCGTTCGCGAGCCTGCGCGGCTCTGCGTTCGGCGCGCTCCACGTCTTTTGAACTGAAGGCTTTCTCGCCCGGCTGGTCTCTGGTGTCCATGGCGTCTCCTTGTGTCCCGTGCAGATGCAGGTACCCCGCACGGAGGGTTTAACGCCTGGCGAAGGAGAACTGGTGGTGCGGGCGGAGGGACTCGAACCCTCAAGCTCTTACGAGCACCGGCACCTAAAGCCGGCATGTTTGCCAATTTCATCACGCCCGCAGCGTGCCGATCGTACCGCTGCGTTCGCGGCCCTACCCGCCGACAGCGCGCCTCGACGAATTCGTCGGCCCCAAGTCGTGAGCGGTAGGTTCATGGGGTGTCCACCACCCGCCGTCGCAGGCCCGCGCTGATCGCCTTGGTGATCGTCGCGGCGTGCGGATGCCTGGCGCTGGGCTGGTGGCAGTGGACCAGGTTCCAGTCGGTCTCGGGCACGTTCCAGAACCTCGGCTACGCGTTGCAATGGCCGCTGTTCGCCTGGTTCTGCGTGTACGCCTACCGCAAATACGTCCGCTACGAAGAGATGCCACCCGAGCCCCGCCGGGAAGCCCAAACCGAGCTACCCGCCGGCTTGCTCCCAGAGCGCCCCAAGCCGACGCCCCAGCCGCCCGACGATCCGGCGCTCGCGGAGTACAACGCCTACCTTGCCGAGTTGGCCAAACACGACACCGAAAAACAGAACAGGACCACCGCATGACCACACCCGAGCCGCCCGGGGCACCGGCGTCCGCCTTCCCCATCGAGAAGATTCGCACCGCACTGCTCGCCTACCGGATCATGGCGTGGACGACCGGCCTCTGGTTGATCGCGCTGTGCTACGAGATCGTCTCGCACCTCGTCATGCACCACGAGATCCGCTGGATCGAGGTGGTCCACGGCTGGGTCTACTTCATCTACGTGTTGGCCGCGTTCAATCTGGCGGTCAAGGTGCGGTGGCCGATTGCCAAGACGATCGGTGTGCTGCTCGCGGGGACCATCCCGGTGCTGGGCATCATCGTCGAGCAGGTCCAGACCAGGGACGTCAAGACCCGCTTCGGCCTTTAAGGCGCGCTAGACCAACTCGCGCAGCGCCGGCACCAACAGCGCGAGGGCGCGCCCGCGATGGGAGACCGCGTCCTTCTCCTCGGGGCTGAGTTCCGCGGCGGTGCGCCCGGACCCGTTCGGAACGAAGACCGGGTCATAACCGAAGCCGCCGTCGCCGCGCGGTGCCCGCGCGATGCTGCCGGGCCACTCGCCGCGGACGACGACCTCGCCGGTCGGCCCGGCCAGGGCGCAGGCGGACACGAACGCGGCGCCGCGCCGTTCGTCGGGCACGTCGCGCAACTGCGCGAGCAGCAGCGCGGTGTTGGCGGCGTCGTCGCCGTGGTTGCCCGACCAGCGCGCCGAGAGCACCCCGGGCATCCCGTTCAACGCGGCCACCTGAAGACCGGAGTCGTCGGCCACCGCGGCAAGCCCGGTCGCGGCGAACGCGTCCCGCGCCTTGGCCAGCGCGTTGTCCTCGAAGGTCGCGGCCGTTTCGGGCGCCTCATCGAAGGGGGGCACGTCCCGCAAGGACAGCAACGTCAGCCCCGTCAGGCCGGCGGCGTCGAGCACCCGGCGCAATTCGGCCAGCTTCTTGGGGTTGCGGCTGGCGACCAATACGCGCGTCAGCTGCCGAACGCCTTCGGCGGCGGCGCCCCCTCGGGCAGCTCGCCCGGATACGGCTGGGCCAGCGCCTCACGCTGGGCGGCGAACAACTTGTCGCAGGCGGCCAGCGCCACGTCGAGCAGCTTGTCCAGCGTCGACCGCGGGAACGTCGCCCCCTCACCGGTGCCCTGAACCTCGACGAGGGTCCCGGTGTCGGTGGCGACGACGTTCATGTCGACCTCGGCGCGCGCGTCTTCCTCGTAGGGCAGGTCCACCCGGATCCTGCCGTCGACCACCCCGACGCTGACCGCCGCGATGGCGCACGACAACGGCCGCGGGTCGGACAGCTTGCCCGCCGCGGCCAGGTAGGTCACGGCGTCGGACAGCGCCACGAAGGCGCCGGTGATGGCGGCGGTGCGGGTGCCGCCGTCGGCCTGCAACACGTCGCAGTCGACGGCGATCGTGTTTTCCCCCAACGCCCTAAGGTCGATGCAGGCCCGCAGCGACCGGCCGATCAGCCGGCTGATCTCCTGGGTGCGGCCGGACAACCGCCCCTTTACGGATTCGCGGTCGGAGCGCGTGTGGGTGGCCGATGGCAGCATCGCGTACTCCGCGGTCAGCCAACCCAGACCGGAACCCTTGCGCCAGCGCGGCACCCCCTCGGTGACGCTGGCGGTGCACATGACCTTGGTGTGGCCGAATTCGATCAGCACCGATCCCGCCGGATGGTCGGTGAAACCGCGGGTGATGACTACCGGGCGAAGCTCGTCGTCAAGGCGGCCGTCTTCTCGTCTGGTCACGACGCAACCCTAACGCGGGACGGTCAGACCCTTTCAGAGCGGCGGATATCGAACGTTTCGCCGCACACCACCGCATGCACGGGTCCGTCGAACTCCGCCTTGGCCTCGGTGATCACGTCCTCGCGCGAGGTCCACGGCGGGATGTGCGTCAGCAGCAGCTCGCGGACGCCGGCCTGGGTCGCGATCCTGCCGGCCTCGGTACCCGACAGGTGCAGGGCGGGCGGGCGGTCCGGCGAGTGGGTCCAGGAGGCTTCGCAGAGGAAGACGTCGGCGTCGCGGGCCAGCTCGACGAGCTGGTCGCAGACGCCGGTGTCGCCGCTGTAGACGAACGAGGCGCCGGTGGCATCGGTGATCCGCATGCCGTAGGACTCCGTCGGGTGGGCCACCACCCGCGGCGTCACGGTGAGCGACCCGAACGTGACCGGCTCGCCGTCGACCCAGTGCCGAACGTCGAAAATGTCTGAGCAGTCGTCGATTTCGCCGCCGTAGGGTGACGATGCCGCGCCCAGGCGGGACCAGGTGTCGCCGGGCCCGTACAACAACGCCTTGCCGTCCGGGCGCGACGGGTGGTACCGGCGCCACACGAACAAACCGGGAAGATCCAGACAGTGGTCGGCGTGCAGATGGGACAACAGCACGTGCACGGAGGCGGGATCGGCATAGCGCTGGAGCGCGCCAAGCACACCGCCGCCGAAGTCGATGACCATCGGCGGGGTGTCCGGTGCCCGGAGCAGATATCCCGACGCGGGCGAATCCGGCCCCACCACGCTGCCCGAGCAGCCGAGCACGGTTATTCGCACGGACACTACTGTGCCATGCCCGATGGGACCGTGACGAAAACATCGCCGCATTCATGTGATGAGAATCTCGCCATCGGAGCTAGTCGATCCGCACGTGGTGAACGGGTTGCACGCCGGTGACCGCGGGACCCAGAAATCGGGCCGCCAATCGGGTGAATGCCTCGGGGTCGCCGGTGGCCTCGAATACCCGGGTCGCGGGCGGCGCATCATGCGGTCGGAGCAGGTCGCGCTCGGTGAGCACCCGCAGCACCTCCTTGGCGGTTTCCTCGGCGCTCGACACGAGGGTCACGTGCTCCCCCATCGCCAGCTGGATCAGCCCAGACAGCAGCGGGTAGTGCGTGCACCCGAGCACCAGCGTGTCGACCTGGGCGCGCTGCAGCGGTTCGAGGTATCCCTCGGCCAGCCCGAGCACCTGACGGCCGCTCGTCACGCCCCGCTCGACGAAGTCGACGAAGCGCGGGCAGGCCACGGCGGTGATCTCGGTATCGCGGGCCGCGGCGAACGCGTCCTGATACGCGTGCGAGTTGATGGTCGCCTGCGTGCCGATGACCCCGATCCGGCCGTTACGCGTCGTGGCGACCGCGCGGCGCACAGCCGGCAGGATCACCTCGACGACGGGTACGTCGTAACGCTCGCGGGCGTCACGCAGGCAGGCGGCCGACGCGGTATTGCACGCGATCACCAACGCCTTGACGCCACGCCCGACCAGGTCGTCGCCGATGGCCAACGCGTGCGCCCGCACCTCCGGAATGGTGAGCGGACCGTACGGCCCGTTGCCGGTGTCACCGACGTAGACGATGTCCTCGTCGGGGAGTTGGTCGATGATCGCCCGCGCGACCGTCAGTCCCCCGACGCCGGAGTCGAAGATCCCGACGGGCGCCAACGGCGAGCTCATGCGGTGGGTCGCGGCGTGGCGGCGCCGCCCTTTCTGTTGGCACGCGCCTTGCGTTCCGGCGCGGACAACCAATACGCGGCGATGACGCCGGCGATCGCGCCGCACAGGTGCCCCTGCCACGACACGCCCCCGCACCTGCCCAGCACAGGCATGGCGCCCAGCAGCACTCCGCCGTAGGCGAACAGCACCACCAGCCCGATCACGATGTCGGTGAATCGCCGGACGAAGATCCCGAACACCAGCAAAAAGGCCAGCCAGCCGAAGATCAGGCCGGAGGCGCCGATGTGATCGGTGGGCCCGCAGGAGCTGCCCACGTCGCCGATCAGCCACGTGCCGAAGCCGCCCAGGATCCACACGATCGCGGTGGCCCAGACGAACCGGCTCAGCCCGGCCAGCGTCATCAGAAAACCCAGCACCAGCAGCGGGATCGTATTGGCGATCAGGTGCTGCCAATTGGCGTGCAACACCGGGGCGAACACGATCCCCCACAGCCCGTCGGCCTCGAGCGGCCGGATGCCGTTCGCGTCCAGCGAATGCCGGGTCAGCTGGTCGATCAGCTCGATGAGGTAGAGCAGCGCGACGAAGGTGAGGATCGTGGCCCCGCCGACCATCCACGCGGGCCGCTTCGCCCGCGCCCCGGATGCACCCGATCGTCCCGTCGGGGTGGTCTTAGCCATAGCTGCAGGTTACCGGCGCGGCCGGCGGCGAACTCATCATCGGGCAAACGCCCCGGGCAGCACGTCGCGGTAGGTGGGTATCCCCGCCACCGATTCCGCGGCGAACACGCCGACCAGCACCGCACGCGCCAGGCAGTCGGCCGCGGCGGCGCCCACCTCCGCGGCCAGCCGCATCTCCGGCGAGAACGAGGCGGGCGCGTCGGGTGGGGGCGGGACCTCCACCGCCCCGGTCGCCAGCGCGAACACCGTGTCGCCGTCGTACGGGGTGTGCGCCGGGCGGACGGCGCGGGCCAGGCCGTCCTGGGCGGCGACGGCGACGCGCCGGCATGCGGCCGCGCTGAGTGCCGCGTCGGTGGCCACCACGGCGATCACGGTGTTGAGCGGGTTCTGCAGCGGGCCCGCCGCGGTGGGCAACTGCGCGAAGGCGTCGACCTGCTCCGCCGGCGGCTGTCGCAGCCCGAATTCGTGCACCAGGTCCGCCATCCACGGCAGGCCGGTGGCCCGGTCGGCGACGTCCCCGGCGGAGTTCACCACGACCACCGCGCCCACGGTCACCCCGCACGGCAACGCCGTCGAGGCGGTCCCGACGCCGCCCTTGAACACCCCGGCCCGCGCCCCCACGCCCGCGCCGACGCTCCCGACGTCCGGCGCGCCCGCCGCTTCGGCGGCTTCGCAGGCCCGGTACCCGAACTCCGCCGACGGGCGACGGTCCCAGCCGCCGACGGGCAGGTCGAAGATCACCGCGCCGGGCACGATGGGCACCACCCCGCCGGTCATCGCCACGCCACGTTCGCGTTCCTCCAGCCAGCGCATCACCCCGTCGGCGGCCGCCAGGCCGTAGGCGCTGCCGCCGGCGAGCAGCACCGCGTCGACGTACCGGACGGTGTTGGCGGGGTCGAGCAGGTCGGTCTCGCGGGTGCCGGGGGCGCCGCCGCGGCAATCGACGGCGCCGACGGTCCCGGGCGGGGTCAGCACGACGGTGACGCCACAGGCCCACCCGGAGCCCATGGTCGCGTCGGGGTCGAGTCGGTGATGGTGACCGACGCGGATGCCGCCGACGTCGGTGATGGCGTTCATCCGGCCGGCCTGCCCATCAGCACCAGGACCAGGTACTCCTGCAACACGGTCAGCCATTGATAGACGTCGAAGTGCACCGCCAGCGGGTGGTCGGCGGGCAGGCGCTCCGGTCCCTGCGGGCCGACCTCGAGCATCACGCCCAGCGTCAGGCGGATGTCGTTGACGGCCGCGATCCACGCGTTGGCGTCGTCCTCGGTCAGCTCGAAGCGGCCGCCGTCGTTCGGAACGGATTCCAACAAGCGTTGTGCGGCAACGCGTTTGGCCTCGATAATTTCGGGCTCGTGCAAGCTGCGCAGCGCGGCGTTGAGGCTGTTCGCCGCCTCGGGGTCCGACGCATTGCGGTGGTCGGGATGGAAGAAATCGGGCAACAGCCGGCGCAGGGTCGGGTCCTTCGGCGGATCGCTGTTTCCGGTCCGGATGCCGGTGATCTCCTCGAGTTCGTCTGCGGGCGAGGATGATTCACGCTCATCGAGCAACCCGACCATGGCGGTGGCCAGGTTCTTCAGCAGGGCGGCTTCGTGAGACGCCAGGGCGGACCGGAAACGGGGACCGTCCGCGGTCTCGACGCGCTTCCATTTGCGCACAGGTGATCGCCGAAGCCCTCGAAGATCACCGGTCCTGCTGCAGGGTCGCCCACAATCCGGCGGCATGCAGCTTGGACACGTCGACTTCCATGGACTCCCGGCTGCCGGCTGACACCACCGCCTTGCCTTCGTTGTGCACCTGCAGCATCAGCTTGGTGGCGTGCGGCTCGCTGTAGCCGAACAGCTTTTGGAACACGTACGTCACATAGGTCATCAGGTTGACCGGGTCATCCCACACGATGGTGACCCACGGACTCGCGGTTACCTCTACCGGCGCGGACTCACGTTGTCCTGTAGTGCCCGGCTTAGTGGGCGCTGACATAACAACCATGGTCTACACGATACCGAGCGACAGGTGAGGTTTCCGAGCCCCCGACGGCAGCCGATACCGTTATGGAATGAACGACGCGGTCGTAACTGGGCTGCTTACCGACAAGTACGAGTTGACGATGTTGGCGGCCGCGCTGCAAGACGGCACCGCCGACCGCCCGACGACCTTCGAACTGTTCGCCCGCCGACTGCCCGAGGGCCGTCGTTACGGCGTGGTCTGCGGGACCGGCCGGTTGCTCGAAGCGTTGCCGCAGTTCGGGTTCGACGACGAGGCGTGCGACGTGCTGGCGCAGTTCCTCGATCCAGATACGTTGCGCTACTTGGGCGATTTCCGGTTCGGCGGTGACATCGACGGCTACGCCGAAGGCGAGCTGTACTTCCCCGGCTCCCCCGTCCTGTCGGTGACCGGCACTTTCGCCGAATGCGTCGTGCTGGAGACGCTGGCGTTGTCGATCTTCAATCACGACACGGCGGTGGCCTCCGCGGCGGCGCGGATGGTCAGTGCGGCCAGGGACCGACCGTTGATCGAGATGGGATCGCGCCGGACCCACGAATACGCCGCGGTCGCCGCGGCGCGTGCCGCCTATATCGCCGGCTTCGCCGCCTCCTCCAACCTCGAGGCCCAGCGCCGATACGGCATACCCGCGCAGGGCACCTCGGCGCACGCGTTCACCATGCTGCACGCGAGCGACCAAACCGCCGAAGAGACCGAACTGGCCGCGTTCCGGGCGCAGGTCGAGGCGCTGGGCGTCGACACCACGTTGCTGGTCGACACCTACGACGTGACGACCGGCGTGGCCAACGCCGTCGCCGCCGCCGGGACGTCGCTCGGTGCGGTGCGGATCGACTCCGGTGAGCTGGGCGTGCTGGCGCGCCAGGTCCGCGACCAGCTCGACGGGTTGGGCGCCACCGGCACCCGCATCGTGGTCTCCGGTGACCTCGACGAGTTCTCCATCGCGGCCCTGGGCGCCGAACCGGTGGACAGTTACGGCGTCGGCACGTCGCTCGTGACGGGTTCGGGCGCGCCGACCGCGAACATGGTTTACAAACTGGTCGAAGTGGACGGGATACCGGTGCAAAAGCGCAGCAGCCGCAAGGAATCCCGCGGCGGCCGCAAGGAGGCGCTGCGCCTGACGCGGCCGTCGGGCACTGTCACCGAGGAGGTGGTGTACCCGGCGGGCCGCCGGCCCACCGCGAGCGAACCGGCCCGGGTGCTGACCGTCCCGCTGGTCCGCGGGGGCGACGTCGTCGCCAAACCGAATGTGGCCGAGGCGCGCGAGCTGGTAGCTTCCGGACTGCGCAGCCTGCCGTGGGAGGGCCTGAACCTGTCGCACGGCGAGCCCGCGATCCCGACGACGCAGATTCCCGCCGGTCACCGGTAGCACCAGAGAGGGTAGCCACGTCCGAAGTGTCCGTGCCCGAGTTGCTGGCCGCCGCCGTGGCCGGGCTGGGCGGCAGTGAGCGCGGCGGTCAACTCGAGATGGCCAACGCCGTCGCGCGGGCGTTCGCGACCAGTGAGCACCTGGTCGTGCAGGCCGGCACCGGCACGGGAAAGTCGCTGGCGTACCTGGTGCCCGCGATCGTTCGCGCCATCGACGACGATTCGCCGGTCGTCGTGTCCACGGCCACCATCGCGCTGCAGCGCCAGCTCGTCGATCGCGACCTGCCCAGGCTGATCGACTCGATCGCCGGCGCGCTGCCGCGCCGCCCGCAGTTCGCACTGCTCAAGGGCCGACGAAACTATCTGTGCCTGAACAAGATTCACAACGGTGGCGCCGAGGCCGAGGAAGACGCCGGCGACCGGCCGCAGGAGGAACTATTCGATCCGATGGCGGCCACCGCGCTGGGCCGCGACGTCCAACGGCTCACCGCCTGGGCGTCGACGACCGAGTCCGGCGACCGGGACGACCTGAAACCCGGTGTGCCGGATCGGTCCTGGTCGCAGGTCAGCGTTTCGGCGCGGGAATGCCTGGGCGTGGCCCGCTGCCCGTTCGGCACCGAGTGCTTCTCCGAACGGGCGCGCGGCCGGGCCGGCGCGGCCGACATCGTGGTGACCAACCACGCGCTGCTTGCTATCGACGCCGTCTCCGAATCGGCCGTGCTGCCCGAACACGCGCTGCTGGTGGTGGACGAGGCCCACGAGTTGGTCGACCGGGTCACGTCGGTGGCCACCGCGGAATTGACGCCGGCCGCCCTGGGCGTAGCGGCGCGCCGGATCGCCCGGTTGGTCAATCCCGAACTGTCCCAACGCTTGGAGGCCGCGACGGCCAACTTCGCCGCGGCCATCCATGACGCCACCCCGGGCCGCATCGACCGCCTCGACGACGAGCTGGCGACCTACCTGACCGCGCTGCGCGACGCCGCCGGCGCGGCGCGCTCGGCGATCGACACCACCAGCGACGCGAAAGCGGCCGCGGCACGCGCCGAGGCGATCGCGGCGCTCGCCGAGATATCGGATACCGCGTCGCGGGTCCTCACCTCGTTCGCCCCGGCGATCCCCGATCGCACAGATGTGGTCTGGCTGGATCACGAGGACAACCGGGGCGCGATGCGCCCGGTGCTGCGGGTGGCGCCGCTGTCGGTCGCGGGCCTGCTGCGCGAGCGGGTGTTCTCCCGATCCACCGCGGTGTTGACGTCGGCGACCCTGGCCATCGGCGGAACCTTCGACGCGATGGCCGCGGCGTGGGGCCTGACCGCTCCCGACGCCCCCGCTGCGCGCTGGCGCGGTGTCGACGTCGGTTCGCCGTTCCAGCACGCCAGGGCCGGCATTCTGTACGTCGCCGCCCACCTGCCGCCGCCGGGGCGGGACGGCACCGGCTCGGCCGAGCAGCTGGCCGAGATCGCCGAGCTCATCACCGCGGCGGGCGGGCGGACCCTGGGCCTGTTCTCGTCGATGCGCGCCGCGCGGGCCGCCGCCGAGGCCATGCGCCAGCGATTGTCGACGCCGGTGCTGTGTCAGGGTGACGACAGCACCTCCGCGCTGGTCGAGCAGTTCAGCGCCGACCCTCAGACCTCGCTGTTCGGCACGCTGTCGTTGTGGCAGGGTGTCGACGTTCCCGGGCCGTCGCTGTCCCTGGTACTCATCGATCGCATCCCGTTTCCGCGGCCGGACGACCCGCTGCTGGGCGCCCGGCAGCGCGCGGTCGCCGCGCGCGGCGGCAACGGTTTCATGGCCGTCGCCGCCAGCCACGCCGCCTTGTTGTTGGCCCAGGGCGCGGGCCGGCTGTTGCGGCGCGTCACCGACCGCGGAGTGGTCGCGGTGCTGGACTCGCGGATGGTCACCGCCGGCTACGGCGCCTACCTGTGCGCCTCGCTGCCGCCGTTCTGGCAGACCACCGACCCCGCGCAGGTCCGCGCGGCGCTGGAGCGACTGCGCGCCGCGCCGGAGGGGCCGCCGACGGTCAGCGGGCTAGGGTGACCAGGCCCAACTCGGCGCTGGAGGCCAGCATCGGGTGACGGGGCAGCACGCGCACCGTGTACCCGACCGCACCCGCCAGCGGTAACGACAGCGTCGTCGAGAACACCTGGTTGCCCCCTTCGGCGGTGCCGGTGTACGACATCTCGACGGTGACCGGGTCCAGCAGCGCATCGCTGGAGTCCACCCGGCCCACCAGGCCCTGGACCGTGACCTCGTCGGGCGCCAGCCCGTCCAGCGCGACGGTGGCCGTCAGGGTCAACTTGGAGCCGAGCACGGGGGTGTCCGGCAATCCGGTGCTGTCGACGTCGGTGATGGTGATCTTGGGCCAGGCCTCCTCCGCGCGCCGACGGTAGGCCGCCACCTCGCGCGCCGCGCCGAACTCGCCGCCGTCCTCGCCGTCCTCGGCTGGCCCCACGGTCCTGCGCAGCGACTGCGCCGCGGGCAGGTAGTACTGCTGCACGTAATCGAGCACCATCCGCGACGCCAGCACCTTCGGCCCGAGCGTCTGCAAGGTGTGCCGCACCATCTCGATCCAGCGCGGCGGCACCCCGTGTTCGTCTCGTTCGTAGAACTTGGGGGCCACGGACTGTTCCAGGAGGTCGTAGAGGGCGCTGGCCTCCAGGTCGTCGCGGCGGGTTTCGTCCGTCACACCGTCGGCGGACGGTATCTCCCAACCGTTTTCGCCGTCGTACCACTCGTCCCACCAGCCGTCGCGGATGGACAGGTTCAACCCGCCGTTGAGCGCGCTCTTCATTCCGGACGTGCCGCAGGCCTCCAGCGGCCGCAGCGGGTTGTTCAACCAGACATCGCATCCCCAGTACAGAAGCCGCGCCATGGACATGTCGTAGTCGGGCAGAAACGCGATGCGGTGCCGCACCTCCGGCCGGTCGGCGAAGCGCACCACCTGCTGGATCAACGCCTTGCCGCCGTCGTCGGCCGGGTGCGACTTCCCCGCGACGATCAGCTGGATCGGCCTCTGCTCGTCGACCAGCAGGCGTTCGAGCCGCTCCGGGTCGCGCAGCATCAGCGTCAACCGCTTGTACGTGGGCACCCGCCGCGCGAAACCGATGGTGAGCACGTCGGGGTCGAACGCCTTTGCGATCCAACCCAATTCGGCGTCGGACGCGCCGCGTTCCAGCCACGATTTGCGCAGCCGCCGCCGCACGTCCTCGACCAACAGCAAGCGCAGTTGGGACCGGATCCACCAAAGATGGCCCGAATCAACCTGGTTCAGGCGCAGCCAGACACCCGGGTCGGCGAACGAGTCCGAACCCGCCAGCTCGTGCCCCAACTGCAACCATTGCGGAGCCGCCCAGGTGCGCGCGTGAACTCCGTTGGTGATCGACCCGATCGGCACCTCGTCGGCGTCGAAGCCCGACCACAGCTCGCTGAACATGGCCCGGCTCACCTCGCCGTGCAGCAGCGATACGCCGTTGGCCCGCTGCGCCAACCGCAGACCCATGTGCGCCATGTTGAATTTGGTCGGATCGTCCTCGGCGCCGAGCGCAAGAACGCGGGCGGTCGGCACGCCCGGCAACAACACGGGCGCGCTCTTGCCACCGGCCTTCTCGGTCTTCTTGCCGGCGTCCTCCTCGACATGCCCGTCGAAGTAGAGCCGCACCATGTCGATCGGAAACCGGTCGATGCCGGCGGGCACCGGGGTGTGGGTGGTGAAGACCGTGCTGGAGCGCACGACGGCCAGCGCGGTGTCGAAGTCCAGCCCCGCATCGGTCATCAGCTCGCGGATGCGTTCGGCTCCGAGGAACCCGGCGTGCCCCTCGTTCATGTGGAACACCTCGGGGGCGGGCAGGCCCTCGATGGCGGTGAACGCGCGGATCGCGCGCACCCCGCCGATGCCGGCCAGCAGCTCCTGACGCATCCGGTGCTCTTGGTCGCCGCCGTACAGCCGGTCGGTGATGCTGCGCAGCTCGTGCTCGTTCTCGGGGACGTCGGAATCGAGCAGCAGCAGCGGCACCCGGCCCACCTGCGCCACCCAGATCCGCGCGTGCAGCTGGGCGGCGTCGGGCAGCGTCAGTTCGACCAGGACGGGGTCGCCGGCGGCATCGGTGAGCAGCCGCAACGGCAGCCCCTGCGGGTCCAGCGACGGGTAGGTCTCGTTCTGCCAGCCGTCCGCGGTCAGCGACTGCCGGAAATACCCGGACCGGTAGTAGAGGCCGACCGCCACCAGCGGCGCGCCCAGGTCCGACGCCGCCTTCAGGTGGTCCCCGGCGAGGATGCCCAAACCGCCCGAGTAATTGGGCAGCACCTCGGCGACGCCGAACTCCATCGAGAAGTAGGCGATGGCCGCCGGCATCGCCCGACCTTCGGCCTGCTGCTGCTGATACCAGAGCGGACGGCTCAGGTAATCGTTCAGGTCGGCGGCCAGTTGGTCGAGCCGACCGAGGAACGCCTCGTCGAGCGCCAGCTCGTCGAGGCGGGCCGGATTGACCGCGCCCAGCAACGCGACCGGATCGGCGCCGCACCGCTGCCACAACCCCGCGTCCACCGTCGCGAACAAGTCCTGGGTGGGCCTGTCCCATGACCATCGCAAGTTGGTCGACAGCTGGTCCAGCGCGGCCAGCCGCTCGGGAAGGTGAGCTCGGACGGTAAAGCGGCGGAGGGCTTTCACGCGTCCTTACCTTACTGAGGATTTCGCTCGGTGCACGGCGGCGGAGAGCGCTTTTCGAGCCAAGGGTGTGACCGCACACTAGGGTGGGTATCGGTTAGTTACTGGGGCCGCAACGGCGCTTCCCCGCAGAGGAAGTTCCCCACGACAGGAAGTTTCGCCAGACGAGAGGCATTCCGCGACGGAGCACACCGCGGTTTGGCCGCACACAATCGGAACCAGCCGACGACGATTCGGAAATGGAGTGTTGTGCCTGGTCGTGTCGAGATCGATAACGTCCAACCCGTCGTCTCCTGCGGCGCTTATCCCGCCAAGGCCGTGGTCGGCGAGACCGTCCCGGTCAGCGCGGCGGTGTGGCGGGAAGGCCACGAGGCCGTCGCGGCGACCCTGGTGGTGCGCTACCTCGGGCCGCGCTATCCGCAAGTGACCGAGACGCGCCGACTCAAGGCGGTGCAGGCTCCGGTCAAGTTCGCATCCGAGGTCGACGGCGGCGTGGACCAGCAACGGATCAAGCCGCTGCTCCTGCCGATGACATTGGGCATCGAGCCCTACGTGTTCCACGGCCAATTCACGCCCGACCGGGTCGGCCTGTGGACGTTCAGAGTGGACGGCTGGGGTGACCCCATCGACTCCTGGCGGCACGGTCTGGTCGCCAAGCTCGAGGCCGGTCAGGGCGAGACGGAACTGTCCAACGACCTGCTGGTGGGGGCCGCGCTGTACGAGCGCGCCGCCACCGGAGTGCCGCGCGCGCGGCGCGACCCGCTGCTGGCGGCCGCCACGGCGCTGCGAAGCCCCGGGGACCCGACCACCCGCACCGCGCTGGCCCTGGCGCCGGAGATCGACGAGATCCTCGCCGAGTATCCGTTGCGCGATTTGGTCACCCGCGGCGATCAGTACGGGGTCTGGGTGGATCGGCCGCTGGCGCGCTTCGGTTCGTGGTACGAGATGTTTCCCCGCTCGACCGGCGGGTGGGACGCCAAAGGCAAACCCGTGCACGGCACGTTCGCCACGGCGGCCGCCCAGCTTCCCCGCATCGCGGCAATGGGATTCGACGTCGTGTACCTGCCGCCGATCCACCCGATCGGTAAGATCCACCGCAAGGGCCGCAACAACTCTCCGACCGCCGCCCCGTCAGATGTGGGCTCCCCCTGGGCAATTGGTAGTGACGAGGGCGGCCACGACGCCATCCATCCGGAGCTTGGCACCATCGAGGACTTCGACGCGTTCGTGGCCGCGGCGGGCGAACTCGGCATGGAGGTGGCACTGGACCTGGCGTTGCAGTGCGCACCGGACCATCCGTGGGCCCGCGAGCATCGCGAGTGGTTCACCGAATTGCCCGACGGCACCATCGCCTACGCGGAAAACCCGCCCAAGAAATACCAGGACATCTACCCGCTCAACTTCGACAACGACCCGGCCGGCCTCTACGACGAGGTGCTGCGGGTCGTGCGGCACTGGATGGACCACGGGGTCAAGTTCTTTCGGGTGGACAACCCGCATACCAAGCCGCCGAACTTCTGGGCATGGCTGATCGCCCAGGCCAAGAGCATCGACCCCGACGTGCTTTTCCTGTCGGAGGCCTTCACCCCGCCGGCCCGGCAGTACGGGCTGGCCAAGCTCGGCTTCACCCAGTCCTACAGCTACTTCACCTGGCGCACGGCCAAGCAGGAACTCACCGAGTTCGGCGACGCCATCGCCGCCGCCGCGGATTTCCGGCGGCCGAACCTGTTCGTGAACACCCCCGACATCCTGCACGCCATCCTGCAGCACAACGGCCCGGGAATGTTCGCCATCCGCGCGGTGCTGGCGGCGACCATGGGTCCGGCTTGGGGCGTGTACTCGGGCTACGAGCTGTTCGAACACCGCGCGGTGCGGGAGGGCAGCGAGGAGTACCTGGACTCCGAGAAGTACGAGCTGCGGCCGCGCGATTTCGCGGGCGCTCTGGCCGAGGGGCGTTCGCTCGAGCCGTTCATCACGCTGCTCAACTCGATTCGGCGGCTGCACCCCGCGCTGCAGCAGCTGCGCACCATCCATTTCCACAGCGTGGACAACGATGCGCTGTTGGCCTACAGCAAGTTCGACCCGGCCACCGGCGACTGCGTGTTGGTGGTGGTGACGCTCAACGCGTACGGCGCCGAGGAAGCCACCCTGTTTTTAGACATGGCGGCATTGGGTATGGAGCCCTACGAGCGATTTTGGGTGCGCGACGAAATCACCGGCCAGGAATTCCAATGGGGGCAAGCAAACTACGTTCGCATCGACCCTGCGCGGGCCGTCGCGCATGTGATCAACATGCCGCTCATCCCACAGGAGTCGCGAATGAAGCTGCTCCGCAGGCCACCACACGGACCGGAGGGATTGTGACATGAGCCAAGCCGACCAACTCGCCAAGACGCACCTGGCCCCGGACCCGGCTGACCTGTCGCGCCTGCTGGCGGGCACGCATCACAACCCGCACGGCGTCCTGGGCGCCCACGAGTACACCGACCACACCGTCATCCGCGCGTTCCGCCCGCATGCCGCCGAGGTGGTCGCGCTCGTCGGCGAGGACAAATTCCCGCTGCAGCACATCGAATCCGGCGTGTTCGCAACGGCGTTGCCGTTCACCAACCTGATCGACTACCGGCTGCAGGTGAAATACGAGGGTTCCGACCCCTACGTCGTCGCCGACGCCTACCGCTTTCTGCCCACCCTGGGCGAGGTCGACCTATTCCTGTTCAACGAGGGCCGCCATGAGCGACTCTGGGAAGTCCTTGGCGCGCACCCGCGCTCGTTCACCACGGCCGACGGGGTCGTCAACGGGGTGTCGTTCGCGGTGTGGGCGCCCAACGCCAAGGGCGTCAGCCTGATCGGTGAGTTCAACGGCTGGACGGGCAATGACGCCCCGATGCGCTCACTGGGGTCCTCCGGGGTGTGGGAGCTGTTCTGGCCCGATTTTCCCGCCGACGGCCTGTACAAGTTCCGCGTGCACGGCGCCGACGGCGTGGTGACCGATCGGGCCGACCCGATGGCCTTCGCCACCGAGGTGCCGCCGCACACCGCCTCACGGGTGACGCGCAGCAAGTACTCCTGGCAGGACGCCGACTGGATGGAACAGCGCGCCCAGCGCAACCCGGTCTTCGAGCCGATGAGCACCTACGAGGTTCACCTCGGTTCATGGCGCCCCGGGCTGAACTACCGGCAGCTGGCCGAGGAGCTGACCAATTACGTTGTGGAGCACGGGTTCACCCACGTCGAGCTGCTTCCCGTCGCCGAGCATCCCTTCGCCGGGTCATGGGGTTACCAGGTGACGTCGTACTTCGCGCCGACGTCGCGGTTCGGCACTCCCGACGAGTTCCGGGCGCTCGTCGACGCGCTGCACCGCGCCGGCATCGGCGTCATCGTGGACTGGGTGCCGGCGCACTTCCCCAAAGACGCCTGGGCGCTGGGCCGGTTCGACGGCACCCCCCTCTACGAGCACTCCGACCCCAAGCGTGGCGAGCAATTGGATTGGGGCACCTACGTGTTCGACTTCGGCCGCAACGAGGTGCGCAACTTCCTGGTGGCCAACGCGCTGTATTGGCTCGAGGAGTACCACGTCGACGGCCTGCGCGTGGACGCGGTGGCGTCCATGCTGTACCTGGACTACTCACGCCCGGAAGGCGGCTGGACCCCCAACATCTACGGCGGCCGGGAAAACCTGGAGGCCGTGCAGTTCCTGCAGGAGATGAACGCCACGGTGCACAAGTCGGCCCCAGGCATCGTCACCATCGCGGAGGAGTCGACGTCGTGGCCGGGCGTGACACGCCCGACAAACCTTGGCGGCCTGGGTTTTTCGATGAAGTGGAACATGGGCTGGATGCACGACACCCTCGACTACATCAGCCGCGACCCGATTTACCGCAACTACCACCACCACGAGATGACGTTCTCGATGCTCTACGCGTTCAGCGAGAACTATGTGCTGCCGATCAGCCACGACGAGGTGGTGCACGGCAAGGGCACGCTGTGGGGGCGGATGCCGGGCAATAACCACGTCAAGGCCGCCGGGCTGCGCAGCCTGCTCGCCTACCAGTGGGCGCATCCCGGTAAGCAATTGCTGTTCATGGGGCAGGAATTCGCCCAGCGCGCCGAATGGTCCGAGGAGCGCGGCCTGGACTGGTGGCAACTCGACGAGCAGGGCTTCTCCAACGGCGTCCTACGCATGGTGCGCGACATCAACGCCATCTACCGCAACCGCCCGGCACTGTGGAGCCAGGACACCATTCCCGACGGCTACTCCTGGATCGACGCGAACGATTCGGCCAACAACGTGCTGAGCTTCTTGCGGTATGGCAGCGACGGCTCGGTCATGGCTTGCGTGTTCAACTTCGCCGGCAGCGAGCACAGCGGTTACCGGCTCGGCCTGCCGTCCGCGGGCCGCTGGCGCGAGGTGCTCAACACCGACGCCACCGACTACAACGGCTCCGGCATCGGCAACATGGGCGGCGTCGACGCCACCGAGGACCCGTGGCACGGCCGGCCGGCGTCGGCGGTGCTGGTGTTGCCGCCCAACTCGGCCCTGTGGCTCGAACCGGAGTAGGCCCTCAGTAGAGCGCGTTGGCGAGGTTGCGCCGTCCGGCGACGACCTCGGGGTCGGCGGGATCGAAGAGCTCGAAAAGCTCGATCAACCGGGTGCGCACCCGCGTGCGTTCGTCGCCGGATGTGCTGCGCACCAACGCGATCAGGCGCTCGAACGCGGCGCTCACGTCCTGATTGAGGATTTGCACGTCCGCGGCCGCCAGGGCCGCGTCGATGTCGCCCGGGGACGCATCGGCCGCCGCGGGGGCGTCCGGTGCATGGGCGGTCGCGCGCATGAGGAAGTCGATCTGCCGGATCGCGCCCTTCGCTTCGACGCTGCCCGGGTTGGCGTCCAGAATCGCCTGGTAGGCGTCCCTGGCGCCCGCGAAGTTGCCCGCCTCGAGCTGTTCGCGCGCGGCGGCCAGCTCGGGGTCCACCACCTCGGCATCCGCGGAACCGGCTCGGCCCCTTAGCTTTCCGGCCGTCGCCGACAAGATCTGATCCAGCCAGCCCCGCAATTGATCGGGCGGCTGCATGCCCTGGAAACTCGAGATGGGCTGCCCGGCGGCCAAGGCCACGACGGTCGGGACGGCGTCGACGCCGAATATCTGGGCGACCCTGGGCGCCACGTCGACGTTGACCGTGGCCAGGGACCACTCGCCGTTGTCCTGCGCCGCCATGCCGGACAGCGTGTCCAGCAGTTGGACACACGCGTCGCTGCGCGGCGACCACAGCAGGACCACGACGGGCACTTCCTCCGACCGCAGCAGGACGTCGCTCTCGAAGTTCGCCTCGGTGATGGCCGAGACGCCGGGGCCACCCTCGGCGGCCGGCGTTGCGGCGCCGCCGGTCCCGCCGGCCGGCGGTTGCTGCTGGGCCCGCTGCTTGAGACCGGACAAGTCGACGGCACCGGCCAGCGCGGGGCCGATTGAGGGTCGCGGACGCGTCACGCCGTCAAGTTTGTCATGCCCATCGCCGGCCCATCCACCGGGCGTTCGGCGGCCCGCAGGCGCCCCGAAGGGGCGCCCGAGCGGCCGGTATGACGAAGATCACAAAAGTTCCCGCGGCCGTCGCGCCAGCAACGTCGACGCGCGTCGTCCGGGCGCCGCTCAGTTTGCCCGCAGGATCAACGCGTCGCCCTGGCCGCCCGCCCCGCACAGGGCCGCCACGCCGTAGCCGGAGCCGCGCCGGGCCAGCTCCAGGGCCACATGCAGGGTGATCCTGGCGCCCGACATGCCGATCGGGTGCCCGACCGCGATCGCGCCGCCGTTGACGTTGACGATCTCGGGGTCGACGCCGAGTTCGCGGGTCGAGGCCAGGGCGACCGCAGCGAACGCCTCGTTGATCTCGACGACGTCGAGCTGGTCGACCGAAATCCCCTCGCGGCCGAGCGCTTTCTTGATCGCGTTGGACGGCTGCGACTGCAGCGTGGAGTCCGGTCCGGCGACGACGCCGTGCGCACCGATCTCGACCAGCCAGGTCAGCCCCAACTCCTCCGCCTTGGCCTTGTTCATCACCACCACGGCCGCCGCGCCGTCGGAGATCTGCGACGCCGAACCGGCGGTGATGGTGCCGTCCTTGCGGAAGGCCGGTTTCAGGCCGGCCAGGGACTCGGCGGTGGTGTTGGCGCGGATCCCCTCGTCCTCGGTGAACTGCAGCGGATCACCCTTGCGCTGCGGGATGTTGACCGGAACGACCTCGTCGGCGAAGACGCCGTCCTTCCACGCCGCGGCGGCCTTCTGATGCGACCGCGCAGCGAACTCATCCTGCTCGGCGCGGGTGAACTTGTCGACGTCGTTGCGCTGCTCGGTGAGCGCGCCCATCGGCTGGTCGGTGAAGACGTCGTGCAGGCCGTCGTAGGCCATGTGGTCCAGGACCGTGACGTCGCCGTACTTGTAGCCAGCCCGGCTGTCCATCAGCAAATGCGGCGCCTTGGTCATGGACTCCTGGCCGCCGGCCACCACCACGTCGAATTCGCCGGCGCGGATCAGCTGGTCAGCCAGCGCGATGGCGTCGATACCGGACAGGCACATCTTGTTGATCGTCAGCGCGGGAACGTCCCAGCCGATGCCGGCCGCAACCGCCGCCTGGCGCGCGGGCATCTGGCCGGCCCCGGCGGTCAACACCTGGCCCATGATCACGTACTCGACCAGCGAGGCGGGCACGTTGGCCTTTTCCAGCGCGCCGGCGATCGCGATCGCACCCAAGTCGCTCGCCGAGAAATCCTTCAGCGAACCCATCAACTTGCCGATCGGCGTGCGCGCTCCAGCAACGATCACCGACGTCGTCATAACAACCTCCCAAGGGTCCGCGGACGGCCGATTCGGCCTCCCGGAGAAGCGCAATCTTTGCCGCCAGGTTACCTTTATGTGATGACGACCGATCAAGTTGACGCCCGTCAGGTCCTGGCCACCGAGCTGGTGACGGCGATCGATCACGTCGGCATCGCAGTCGCCGACCTGGACACCGCAATCGCGTGGTACCACGACCACCTCGGCATGATCCTGGTGCACGAGGAAGTCAACTCCGACCAGGGAATCCGCGAGGCCATGCTGGCCGTGCGCGGCGCCCCCGCGGGTACCGCGCAGATCCAGCTGATGGCCCCGATCGACGACTCCTCGACCATCGCCAAGTTCCTCGACAAGCGGGGGCCGGGCATCCAGCAGATGGCGGTCCGGGTGACCGACCTCGACAGCCTGGTCGAGCGCCTGCGCTCCCAGGGCATCCGGCTCGTCTACGAGACGCCGCGTCGTGGCACGGCAAACTCGCGGATCAACTTCATCCACCCCAAGGACGCCGGCGGCGTGCTCATCGAGCTGGTCGAACCGGCCGCCTGATCACGACCACTTCCTGGTCGGGCCCCGCGTGGTGCGGTGGCTCCAGCACGGGGCGTGCCAATGGCGCCGATCGTCGGATCCCCCGAGGGTTGGATCGGTCGGCCACACCACCAGATGTGCGGTGCCCGAGCGTATTTCGTGATCACATCCGGGACAGCGGTAGGTCTTGACCGCACGGGCCGCCGCGACGGGGCGGACCTCGTATTCGTGCCCGTCGGGCCCGATCTCCACCCGGCGGAACTCCGGGGGCGGCGACGACGGCCGGTGCCGGCGGGGCGGTGTGCGGCGCCGTGCCATGCCGCCAGCCTAGCCGCCGGGCTCAGAACAGCCGGTATTCGTCGCTGTCCATCCCCCGCATCTTGTCGTAATCCAGTGTGATGCAACGGATCCCGCGGTCGGTGGCCAGGGTGCGCGCCTGCGGCTTGATCTGCTGGGCGGCGAACACCCCCTTCACCGGCGCGAGCACGCTGTCACGGTTGAGCAGCTCGAGGTAACGGGTCAGCTGTTCGACGCCGTCGATCTCGCCGCGCCGCTTGATCTCCACCGCGACCGAGCCGCCTCGCTCGTCGCGGCAGAGCAGGTCGACGGGCCCGATGGCGGTCATGTACTCGCGACGTACCAGCGTGTAGCCCTCGCCGAGCAGCTGCACGTGCTCGGCGAGCAACGCCTGCAGGTGGGCCTCGACCCCGTCCTTGACCAGCCCGGGGTCCACCCCGAGGTCGTGGCTGGAGTCGTGCTCGACGTCCTCGACGGTGATGCGCAGCTGTTCGCCGGCCTTGTTCTGCACCACCCACACGGGCGCGTCGTCGCCGGGCTCCTCGGTCAGCCAGCAGGGCGGGCTCATCCAATTCAGCGGCTTGTAGGCCCGGTCGTCGGCGTGCACGCTGACCGATCCGTCGGCCTTGAACAGCAGCAGCCGGCGCGCCGACGGAAGATGCGCGGTGAGCCGGCCGACGTAGTCCACGGTGCATTGGGCGATCACTAGACGCACCCGACTCACCTTAGAGCGTGGCCGACAAATTAGGCTGGCGCCACCATGTCGGCCACCCAGAGCTTGGCGAGACGCATCGGGCGGGTGCTCGAGACGGTCACCCGTCAGAGCGGCCGGCTACCGGAGACCCCGGCGTACGGCTCCCTGCTGCTGGGCCGGGTCTCCGAGAGCCAGCGCCGTCGCCGAATCCGCATCCAGCTCATCCTCACCGTGCTGGTGCTGGGGGCCAACCTGATCGGCATCGTGGTCGCGCTGCTGTTGGTGATCGTCGCCGTGCCGCAGCCGAGCATCTTCCACGACGCGCCGGCCTGGATTACGTTCGGGGTCTCACCGGCCTACATCGCGCTGGCCCTGGCGGTGGGCACGTATTGGATCACCCGCCGGACCGTGATCTCGTTGCGCTGGGCGATCGAGGAGCGTTCGCCGAACGCGGAAGACGAGCGCAACACCTTCCTGGCCCCGTGGCGGATCGCTCGCTTCCTCCTCATTTTGTGGGGTGTCGGGGCGGTGGTGTACACGACGCTCTACGGCCTGATCAACACGCTGTTCATCCCGCGGTTTCTGGTGGCGGTGAGCATCTGCGGCGTCCTGGTGGCCACCGCCAGCTATCTAATCGCCGAGTTCGCCCTGCGTCCCGTCGCGGCGCAGGCGCTGGAGGCGGGGCCACCCCCGCGGCGTTTCTCGGCCGGGATCATGGGCCGGACGATGGTGGTCTGGTTTCTCGGTTCGGGATTGCCCGTCCTCGGCATCGCTTTTCTCGCGGGCTTCCAGGCCCTGATGCGGAACCTGACCGAGACCGAGTTCGCGGTCGGCGTGTTGATCATCTCGATGGCCACGGTGATCTTCGGTTGCCTCTTGATGTGGATTCTGGCCTGGCTCACCGCAACTCCCGTGCGCGTGGTCCGCGCCGCGCTGAGGCGCGTCGAGCGCGGCGACCTGCGGGGTGATCTCGTCGTTTTCGACGGCACCGAACTCGGTGAGCTGCAACGGGGATTCAACGCCATGGTCGACGGGCTGCGTGAGCGGGAACGTGTCCGTGACCTGTTCGGCCGTCACGTCGGACGCGAGGTCGCCCTGGCCGCGGAGCGCGAGCGGCCGAAGCTGGGCGGCGAAGAACGCCATGTGGCAGTCCTGTTCATCGACATCGTCGGATCCACCCAGCTGGTGACCAGCCGCCCCCCGGCCGAGACCGTTCAATTGCTCAACCGATTCTTCGGGATAGTCGTCGAAGAGGTGGACCGACACTGCGGGCTGGTCAACAAGTTCGAGGGCGACGCGACGCTGGCCATCTTCGGGGCCCCGAATCATCTTGAGCGTCCGGAAGACGAGGCGCTGGCCGCCGCGCGGGCCATGGCCGAGCGGCTGGACAACGAGATGCCGGAGTGCGAGGCCGGTATCGGCGTCGCGGCGGGGCAGGTCGTCGCCGGCAACGTCGGGGCCAGGGAACGCTTCGAATACACCGTGATCGGCGGTCCGGTCAACGAGGCGGCCCGCCTGTGCGAGCTCGCCAAGTCGCACCCCGGCCGGCTGCTCGCGACGGCCGACGCGCTGGAGGGCGCGAGCGAGAACGAACGCGCGCGTTGGTCTTTGGGCGAGACGGTGACCCTTCGCGGGCACGAGCGCCCCACCCAACTGGCCTCGCCCACCGACCGGTCGGGTTGATTGATTTTCGAGCCGAGTGGGTAAGGGGATTGAAGACATCGCCCCTTACAGATTGGTGTTGACATGACTGGTAGCGGAACCGCCCGCCGTGTTTCCGTCGCCGCGGGAATTGCCGCGGTGATTGCCTTGAGTTCGTTGACCGCGGGCTGCGGCTCGGGCAAGGACAACAAGAACCCGACGACTTCGACCTCGACCGTCACCACCTCCGTCACCACGCCTGCCAGCGTCACGACGACCGCCCCGGCGGCGACCAGTCCCGCCGCGCCGGGCGGCGGCGGTCCGGAAACCGGACCCGGTGGTGCCACGACCGCCGGACCGGGTGGGTCCGGCGCCGGCGCCGGGCCCGGTGGGGCAAGCGCGGGCGTGCCGGGTGCCGGGGCTTCCGCCGGACCCGGTGGTGCGGGCGCCTGCGCCGGCGGCGTCTGCGTGGGAACGCCGCCCAGCCCGTAAGCGCCTGCGGGGCACCGGGCGGGATCACTCGACGGTGGCCAGGGCCTCAACGACGTGGTTGTTGGTGCGGGAGCCGCTCTCCCGCACCAACAACGCCACCAGCGATGCGCCGGCCACCAGCAGCGCCCCGACGAAACCGACGGTCGCCGGCCAGCCGCCGACGCCGTACACGAGGCCGCCGAACGCGCCGGCCACTGATCCGCCCAGGTAGTAACTGAACAGATACAGCGCCGCCGCCTCAGCGCGGTCGCGCTGCGCGACCGCGCCCACCCATCCGCTCGCCACGGTGTGCGCGGCGAAGAAGCCACCGGTGAAGGCGCCGACGCCCACGATGACGGCGACCAGGGAGTGCGGCACGGTGAGCAGCAGGCCGGTCACCGCAACCGGCATGGCGACTCCCAGCACGAATGGGCGTCCCTTTCTGTCGGCGAGCCTCCCGGCCACCACCGATGTCCAGGTGCCGACCAGGTACAGCAGGAACAGCAGGCCGATCACCGACGGCGCCAGGCCGAATGGCCGGGCGGTCAGCCGGTAGCCGAGGTAGTTGTACACGGTCACGAATCCACCCATCAGCACGAACCCCACGGCGAAGAGCTTCAGCAGCAACGGGTTTCGCAGATGCGCGGCGAGGTTGCGCACGCCGGCCCGCACGCTCGCCTCCCTCGGGTTGAAGAACTGAGATCGCGGCACCAGGACGGCGAAAACCACCGTGCCGGCCAGCGTCGTCAGGGAGCACACCAGCAGCGCCACCCGCCAATCGCTGATCTCGATGACCAACGACGGAACGAGTCGCCCGGCCAGCCCGCCGACCGTTGTGCCCGCGATGTAGCGTCCCATCGCCGACCCGAGCGACGAGGCGTGTACCTCCTCGGCCAGGAACGCCATCGCGACCGCCGGTATCCCGGCGAGCGCTGCGCCCTGCACCGCCCGGCCGAGGAGCAATACGCCGAGGTTCGGGCTGAACGGCAACAACAGCCCGATCACGCTGGACGCCACCCCCGAGGTCAGCATCACCGTGATGCGGCCGTAGCGCTCGGAAAGGACGCTGGCGGGAATGATGCAGACGGCCAGCATCCCCGTCGTGAGCGAGACCGTGAGCGCCGCAGTGGCCGGGCCGATCCGGTAGGCCGCCGACAGGGCCGGCAGGAGCGCCTGGGTGCAGTACATCGCGGCGAAGCTGGCCACCCCGGCGCCGCACAGCGCCGCGGTCAGTCGCCGGTAGCCGGGGCTGCCGGCGCGGTGCGCGACGGGAGTCGGGGGGCGCTGGGACATGCCGTTCATCCTGCGCTCCGCCGGGAATCGACGGAAATGAATTATTCGCTGGTTTAATATGCTTTTTGGGTATAAGTCGAGGTGGTGCGCTTGACGGGCGAGGACTACGAGTGGTTCGTCACACTCGCGGAGCTGGAACACGTCACGGCGGCCGCCGAACAGCTTCGCGTAGCCCAGCCGACACTGACCCGAATGCTCGCGCGCCTGGAGCGGCGACTGGGTGTGGCGCTGTTCGATCGTCGGGGTAAGCGCTTGTCGCTCAACACCTATGGCCGGATCTTCTACGAGCACGCCCGGCGGGCACAGCTGGAACTCGACTCGGCCAGGCGGGCGATCGACGACCTGGCGAACCCGGCCGTCAGCGAGATCCGGGTGGGCTTCCTCGGCTCGTTCGGGGCGACGGTGGTGCCGCGCTTGATCGCGCGGTTCAAGGAATCCTCACCGCGCGTGGCGTTCGCGCTCGAGGAGGGCGCCGCCGAATCGATCGGCGACCTGGTGTTGGCCGGAGGCGTCGACGTCGGGGTGGTTTCACCGCGGCCGCGCCGGCCAACTCTGGCCTGGCGCAGCCTGTTTCGACAGCGGCTCGGTGTCGCCGTGCCGCGCGCTCACCGATTCGAGGGCAGCGCCGCGGTGTCCATGACCGAACTGGCCGACGAGCCCGTCGTGGCCATGCAGCCCGGCTTCGGCATGCGACGGCTGCTCGACGAGCTTTGCGCCGCGGCACACTTTCAGCCTCGGATCGTGCTGGAGGCGGCGAACCTCACGACGACGGCCGGCCTGGTGGCCGCCGGACTGGGCGTCAGCCTGATGCCCATCGACGGCGGCGACTCCGCACCGGGGTTGTGCGTGGTGCCGCTCGCCGACGCCGACGCGTACCGCGATGTGGGCATGATCTGGGACTCGGGCCGCCCGCTGTCCCGCCCGGCCCGCGATTTCATCGCGGCCGCCGCGGCCGTGCGGCAGGACGGACCCTGAGCCGACGTCCCACTGCGATGTCGCTTTTCCGCCAGTTTTGTCACCCGGTGGGTGTAAGTCTGGAAAGCGTGCACGACGACTTCGAACGCTGCTACCGCGCCGTCCAGTCCAAGGACGCGCGGTTCGACGGCTGGTTCGTCACGGCCGTCCTGACCACCCGCATCTACTGCCGGCCCAGCTGCCCGGTGCGGCCGCCGTTCGCGCGCAACGTGCGGTTCTACCCGACGGCCGCCGCCGCCCAGCGCGCCGGATTCCGGGCGTGCAAGCGGTGCCGTCCCGACGCGTCGCCCGGGTCGCCGGAATGGAACGTGCGCGGTGACGTCGTCGCCCGCACGATGCGCCTGATCGCCGACGGCACCGTCGACCGCGAAGGCGTCGGCGGGCTGTCGGCGCACCTCGGCTACACCACCCGCCAGCTGGAGCGGCTGCTGCAGGCCGAGGTCGGGGCCGGTCCCCTCGCGCTGGCCCGCGCCCAACGGGCGCAGACCGCCCGCCTGCTCATCGAGACTACGGACCTGCCCTTCGGGGACATCGCCTTCGCCGCAGGGTTTTCCAGCATCCGGCAGTTCAACGACACCGTGCGCTTGGTCTTCGAGAACACGCCGACGGAGCTGCGCCGGCGGGCGGCGGTCCGGTCCGGATCCTCGAGTTCTTCGGCCGCGGGGACGGTCTGCCTCCGGTTGCCCGTACGCACGCCGTTCGCGTATGAGGGCGTGTTCGGCCATCTGGCCGCCGGTACGGTGCCCGGTTGTGAAGAGGTCCGCGAGGGCGCGTACCGGCGCAGCCTGCGCCTTCCGTTCGGCACCGCCGTCGTCAGCCTGACACCGGCCGTCGATCACGTCCGCTGCGTGCTCGTCCTCGACGACTTCCGCGACCTGACGACGGTGATCGCGCGCTGCCGGCGGCTGCTGGATCTCGACGCCGATCCCGAAGCGGTGGACGACGCGCTGGTCGCCGACCCGCATCTGCGCCCGGCGGTGAGAAAGGCGCCCGGACAACGCATTCCGCGCACCGTTGACGAGGCCGAGCTCGCCGTGCGCGCCGTCCTGGGCCAACAGGTGTCGACCAAGGCGGCCAGCACCCACGCCGGTCGCCTGGTGGCGGCCTACGGGCAGCCGGTCGCCGACCCGGGTGGCGGGTTGACCCATACCTTCCCGTCGGTGGCGCAGCTCGCCCAGATCGATCCCGTCCACTTGGCGGTCCCCAAGTCCCGGCAGCGGACCCTCAGCGCGCTGATCGCCGGCCTCGCCGACGGCAGTATCGTCCTGGACAGCGGGTGCGACTGGGAGGCCGCGCGCAGGCAGCTCCTTGAGGTTCCCGGGATAGGCCCCTGGACCGCCGAGGTGATAGCGATGCGCGGCCTCGGCGACCCGGATGCGTTCCCCGCCAGTGATTTAGGGGTGCGCCTGGCCGCCGGGCACCTGGGCCTGCCCTCCGACGAACGCTCGCTTGTCGAGCGCAGCGGCGGGTGGCGGCCCTGGCGCTCCTATGCCACCCAATACCTATGGACCACCCTCGAGCACCCGGTTAACCAATGGCCACCACAGGAGGTCGCATGATCGAGTACCGCACGATTGACAGCCCTATCGGGCCACTGACCCTGGCCGGCCAGGATTCGGTGTTGACCATGCTTCGAATGGTCGACCAGACGTACGAGCCGAGCCGGACCGGCTGGACTCCCAACCCCGCGGCATTCTGCGAGGCCGCCGAGCAACTCGACGCCTATTTCGCGGGCGAGCTGACCGAATTCGATTTCGAATTCGAGCTGCGCGGCTCCGACTTTCAGCGGCGAGTATGGGAGGCCCTGCTGACCATTCCGTACGGCGAGACGCGGTCCTACGGAAAAATCGCGGCCCAGATCGGCGCACCCGGTTCGGCACGCGCCGTCGGATTGGCCAACGGCCACAATCCCATCGCGATCGTCGTGCCCTGCCATCGGGTCATCGGGGCCAACGGAAGCCTCACGGGTTATGGCGGAGGCCTCGACCGCAAACAAAAGCTGCTCGCATTGGAAAAGAAGCGCGCTTCGGTGGCATTGACGCTATTCGACTAGGACTGCGCCGGCGTCAAAGAATGCAAAAACACCCCCGTTGCCGGGGGTGTTTTTGTGTATGTTCGGCGGTGTCCTACTTTTCCACCCGCATGGGCAGTATCATCGGCGCTGACAGGCTTAGCTTCCGGGTTCGGAATGGGACCGGGCGTTTCCCTGTCGCTGTGGCCGCCGTAACTCTATTTAAATTTGTTTCGGTGGGGGGTGTGGTATTCAAGCGTCCGCGACAAATGTCGGCGGAACTGGAAAGTGGTTGCGATTGTGTGTTGGTAAGTTTTCGGCCGGTTAGTGCCAGTTCCCTGCACTCATTGCTGAGCTTCCAGGTCTGGCCTATCGATCCCGTGGTCTGCGGGGGGCCTTATCCCTCTAAAAGGGTGAGAAACCTGATCTTGGAGAAGGTTTCCCGCTTAGATGCTTTCAGCGGTTATCCTGTCCGAACGTGGCTATCCAGCCGTGCCCCTGGTGGGACAACTGGTATACCAGAGGTTCGTCCGTCCCGGTCCTCTCGTACTAGGGACAGGTTTCCTCAAGTTTCTGACGCGCGCGGCGGATAGAGACCGAACTGTCTCACGACGTTCTAAACCCAGCTCGCGTGCCGCTTTAATGGGCGAACAGCCCAACCCTTGGGACCTGCTCCAGCCCCAGGATGCGACGAGCCGACATCGAGGTGCCAAACCATCCCGTCGATATGGACTCTTGGGGAAGATCAGCCTGTTATCCCCGGGGTACCTTTTATCCGTTGAGCGACACCCCTTCCACTCGGGGGTGCCGGATCACTAGTCCCGACTTTCGTCCCTGCTTGACTTGTAAGTCTCGCAGTCAAGCTCCCTTGTGCACTTACACTCAACACCTGATTGCCGTCCAGGTTGAGGGAACCTTTGGGCGCCTCCGTTACATTTTAGGAGGCAACCGCCCCAGTTAAACTACCCGCCAGGCACTGTCCGTGAACCCGATAAGGGTTCGACGTTAGGTGTCCAATACGATCAGAGTGGTATTTCAACAACGACTCCACAATTACTGGCGTAACTGCTTCAAAGTCTCCCACCTATCCTACACAAACCGTACCGAACACCAATACCAAGTTGTAGTGAAGGTCCCGGGGTCTTTTCGTCCTGCCGCGCGTAACGAGCATCTTTACTCGTAGTGCAATTTCGCCGAGTCTATGGTTGAGACAGTTGGGAAGTCGTTACGCCATTCGTGCAGGTCGGAACTTACCCGACAAGGAATTTCGCTACCTTAGGATGGTTATAGTTACCACCGCCGTTTACTGGGGCTTAAATTCTCCGCTTCACCTTACGGTTAACGGGTCCTCTTAACCTTCCAGCACCGGGCAGGCGTCAGTCCGTATACATCGTCTTGCGACTTCGCACGGACCTGTGTTTTTAGTAAACAGTCGCTACCCACTGGTTTCTGCGGCCGAATCCCGCTCCCACCGCAAGGGTGTTCACGGTATTCCGGCCCCCCTTCTCCCGAAGTTACGGGGGCATTTTGCCGAGTTCCTTAACCATAGTTATCTCGTACGCCTTGGTATGCTCTACCTGACCACCTGTGTTGGTTTGGGGTACGGGCCGTGTGTGTGCTCGCTAGAGGCTTTTCTTGGCAGCAGAGGATCACCGAATTCACCTCAATCGGCTATGCATCACCTCTCAGGATTAATGAGCGACGGATTTGCCTATCGCTCTCCCTACAGGTTTGCCCCAGTATTACCACTGACTGGTACGGCTACCTTCCTGCGTCACCCCATTGCTTGACTACTACCAGCGAAGGTCCCACGCAGCCCCGAAACTCCATGCCCCCGAAGGGGAATGGTCGATCCGGTTTTGGGTGGTTAGTACCGCTGATTCGTCAGGGACGCCCACACACGGGTACGGGAATATCAACCCGTTGTCCATCGACTACGCCTGTCGGCCTCGCCTTAGGTCCCGACTCACCCTGGGCGGACTGGCCTGGCCCAGGAACCCTTGGTCTTACGGCGGGCAAGGTTCTCACTTGCCTTATCGCTACTCATGCCTGCATTCTCACTCCCCCAAACTCCACCACCGGTTACCCGGTAGCTTCGCTGCATGGGGGACGCTCCCCTACCCAACCTTACGGTTGCCGCGGCTTCGGCGGTGTGCTTGAGCCCCGCTACATTATCGGCGCACAATCACTTGACCAGTGAGCTATTACGCACTCTTTCAAGGGTGGCTGCTTCTAAGCCAACCTCCTGGTTGTCTCTGCGACTGCACATCCTTTTCCACTTAGCACACGCTTAGGGGCCTTAGCCGGCGATCTGGGCTGTTTCCCTCTCGACGTACGGAGCTTATCCCCCGCCGTCTCACTGCCACGCTATACACCACGGCATTCGGAGTTTGGCTGACGTCAGTAACCTAGTAGGGCCCATCGGCCATCCAGTAGCTCTACCTCCGTGGTGAAACACGTAACGCTGCACCTAAATGCATTTCGGGGAGAACCAGCTATCACGGAGTTTGATTGGCCTTTCACCCCTACCCACAGCTCATCCCCTCAGTCTTCAACCTAAGTGGGTTCGGGCCTCCACGCGGTCTTACCCGCGCTTCACCCTGGCCATGGGTAGATCACTCCGCTTCGGGTCCAGAACACGCCACTACACCCCAAAGGGGATGCGCCCTATTCAGACTCGCTTTCGCTGCGGCTACCCCGCACGGGTTAACCTCGCGACGTGTCCCTGACTCGCAGGCTCATTCTTCAAAAGGCACGCCATCACCCCACAAGGAGGCTCTGACGGATTGTAGGCACACGGTTTCAGGTACTCTTTCACTCCCCTCCCGGGGTACTTTTCACCATTCCCTCACGGTACTAATCCGCTATCGGTCATCGAGAAGTATTTAGGCTTACCGGGTGGTCCCGGCAGATTCACAGCAGATTCCACGGGCCCGCTGCTACTCGGGTGTTGATACAGGGCAGGTGCCGGGTTTTCGCGTACCGGGCTTTCACCGTCTGCGGCGGACCGTCCCAGGCCACTTCCGCTAACCACGACACTTTCTGACTACCCCTCAGCCAGGTAGAGCTGAGATGTATCAATCCCACAACCCCGCACACACAACCCCTACCCGGTTATCCATGCATGCGGTTTAGCCTGTTCCGCGTTCGCTCGCCACTACTGACGGAATCACAATTGTTTTCTTCTCCTACGGGTACTGAGATGTTTCACTTCCCCGCGTTACCTCCCGCACCCTATATATTCAGATACGGGTAACACGACATCACTCGTGCTGGGTTTCCCCATTCGGAAATCCTCGGATCAATGCTCGGTTGACAGCTCCCCGAGGCATATCGCAGCCTCCCACGTCCTTCATCGGCTCTCGATGCCAAGGCATCCACCATGCGCCCTTAGACACTTACTTACACACAAGAGTTTTCAAAAGAAATTACACATTTCGACGAACGCACCACCGTTGCCGGCAACGCATCCGTCTAGATGCTCGCAACCACTATCCAATACTCAAACACCACACCCCACCACCAAGATGGAGGGACACCACACGGACTGGCCGAGTGTTGTCTCAGGGCCCAATAGTGTGTCTGGCAATCATTTGCTGTTGTGCACCCGGCCCTCACCCACTACAGGTGAGAACCCCGCACGGCTCGCACCCCACCAATTGGGGTGCTTTTCGTGGTGCTCCTTAGAAAGGAGGTGATCCAGCCGCACCTTCCGGTACGGCTACCTTGTTACGACTTCGTCCCAATCGCCGATCCCACCTTCGACAGCTCCCTCCCAAGGGTTAGGCCACTGGCTTCGGGTGTTACCGACTTTCATGACGTGACGGGCGGTGTGTACAAGGCCCGGGAACGTATTCACCGCAGCGTTGCTGATCTGCGATTACTAGCGACTCCGACTTCACGGGGTCGAGTTGCAGACCCCGATCCGAACTGAGACCGGCTTTAAAAGGATTCGCTTAACCTTGCGGCATCGCAGCCCTTTGTACCGGCCATTGTAGCATGTGTGAAGCCCTGGACATAAGGGGCATGATGACTTGACGTCATCCCCACCTTCCTCCGAGTTGACCCCGGCAGTCTCTCACGAGTCCCCGGCATTACCCGCTGGCAACATGAGACAAGGGTTGCGCTCGTTGCGGGACTTAACCCAACATCTCACGACACGAGCTGACGACAGCCATGCACCACCTGCACACAGGCCACAAGGGAACGCCTATCTCTAGACGCGTCCTGTGCATGTCAAACCCAGGTAAGGTTCTTCGCGTTGCATCGAATTAATCCACATGCTCCGCCGCTTGTGCGGGCCCCCGTCAATTCCTTTGAGTTTTAGCCTTGCGGCCGTACTCCCCAGGCGGGGTACTTAATGCGTTAGCTACGGCACGGATCCCAAGGAAGGAAACCCACACCTAGTACCCACCGTTTACGGCGTGGACTACCAGGGTATCTAATCCTGTTCGCTCCCCACGCTTTCGCTCCTCAGCGTCAGTTACTGCCCAGAGACCCGCCTTCGCCACCGGTGTTCCTCCTGATATCTGCGCATTCCACCGCTACACCAGGAATTCCAGTCTCCCCTGCAGTACTCTAGTCTGCCCGTATCGCCCGCACGCTCACAGTTAAGCCGTGAGATTTCACGAACAACGCGACAAACCACCTACGAGCTCTTTACGCCCAGTAATTCCGGACAACGCTCGCACCCTACGTATTACCGCGGCTGCTGGCACGTAGTTGGCCGGTGCTTCTTCTCCACCTACCGTCAATCCGAGAAAACCCGGACCTTCGTCGATGGTGAAAGAGGTTTACAACCCGAAGGCCGTCATCCCCCACGCGGCGTCGCTGCATCAGGCTTGCGCCCATTGTGCAATATTCCCCACTGCTGCCTCCCGTAGGAGTCTGGGCCGTATCTCAGTCCCAGTGTGGCCGGACACCCTCTCAGGCCGGCTACCCGTCGTCGCCTTGGTAGGCCATCACCCCACCAACAAGCTGATAGGCCGCGGGCCCATCCCACACCGCAAAAGCTTTCCACCACAAGGCATGCGCCAAGTGGTCCTATCCGGTATTAGACCCAGTTTCCCAGGCTTATCCCGAAGTGCAGGGCAGATTGCCCACGTGTTACTCACCCGTTCGCCACTCGAGTACCCCCGAAGGGGCCTTTCCGTTCGACTTGCATGTGTTAAGCACGCCGCCAGCGTTCGTCCTGAGCCAGGATCAAACTCTCCAAACAAAATCTCCTCGCAGAACGAGGTGAATTCAAATCAGAGATACCTGACAAGACGCCATTTAACTGGCATCAAAAATTGCCATACCCACACACGGGGAGTGCTAGGTATGGCCAAAAAAACAACAACAAATAAAAAGACCAAACACACTATTGAGTTCTCAAACAACACTTGTTTCGCCCGTTTTGGGGCAACCCTGCCAGCTTAATACAGGTCCGGCAGAGGAGTCAACTCCCGGTTTTGGTCTTCTGCAGACCGTCTCGGGAGCAGCCGTGCCAGGCTAGTACCAATCCAGCGAGGGAGTCAAGGGCCCGGGTTGTCGGCCGCCTGGTGTGGCGACCGCCCCTGTGGGGCACTGACTTTGGCTACTCTACCCGCTCGATCTCCGCTCCCAAAATCGACAGGTTCTCCACGAACAACGGGTAGCCGCGATCGATGTGGAAGACGTCGTGAACCTCGGTGTCACCGTCGGCCACCAAGCCCGCCAACACCAGGCCGGCGCCGGCCCGAATGTCGGAACACCACACGGGTGCGCTCGACAATTGCGGCAGGCCGCGGACGACCGCGTGGTGGCCGTCGGTGCGGGCGTCGGCGCCCAACCGGATCATCTCTTCGACAAAGCGAAAGCGCGCCTCGAAAACGTTTTCCGTGATCATCGACGTGCCGTCGGCGATGGACGCCAGCGCGATGGCCATCGGCTGCAAATCCGTGGGGAACCCCGGAAACGGCAGCGTCGCGACGTTGACCGCCTTGGGGCGCTCGTACTGGGTGATCCGAAAGCTGTTGTCCGTCTGGGTGACGGTGGCGCCGGCGTCGTGCAGCTTGTGCAACACCACCTGCAGGTGGGCGGGGTCGACGCCGGTGACCGAGATGTCACCTCGCGTCATCGCGGCGGCGATGCCCCAGGTGGCGGCGACGATGCGGTCCCCGATCACGCGGTGCTCGGTGGGGTGTAGCCGCGGGACGCCGGTGATGGTCATGGTCGGCGATCCCGCGCCTTCGACCCGCGCACCCATCTGGTTCAGCATGGTGCAGAGGTCGACGACGTCGGGTTCGCGGGCCGCGTTGTGGATGGTGGTGACACCCTCGGCGAGCACGGCGGCCATCAGGATGTTCTCGGTGGCGCCCACCGACGGAAATTCCAGTTGAATCTCGGCGCCGCGCAACGTGTCGGCCTGGGCGACGACGCAGCCGTGCTCGATGTTGCATTGCGCGCCGAGCTGGCGCAGGCCCGCCTGATGCATGTCCAGCGGGCGCGACCCGATCGCGTCACCGCCCGGGAGCGCGACCCTGGCCCGCTTGCACCGGCCGACCAACGGCCCCAGCACGCATACCGACGCCCGGAACTGCCGGACCGCCGCGAAGTCGGCGTCGTACTTCGGTTCGTCCGGCGAGGTGATGCGGGCGACGTCGCCGTCGAGCTCGACGGTGGCGCCCAGCCCGCGCAGCACTTCAGCCATCAACGGCACGTCGAGGATGTCGGGGCAGTTGGTGATGGTGCTGGTGCCTTCGGCCAGCAGCGCCGCGGCCATCAGCTTGAGCACGCTGTTCTTGGCGCCCCCTACCGCGACTTCGCCGGACAACCGGTTGCCGCCGGTCACCACGAATCGCTCAGCCACCCGCGTCAGTCTAGTGAAGCGGTTTCTGGTTGTCAGTCAGCCGCTTGACGACGATGCACTCCGCGCAGCGGAGTGCGGAGAAGTCAAGCAGTCAGCCGAGCCAAGGCGCCGGCCCGTCACGGGCCGCAGTACCGTTTTGCTCATGGCGATACACCTGACCCGCATCTATACCCGGACCGGTGACGACGGCACGACGGGATTGAGCGACTTCTCGCGGGTCTCCAAGAACGATCCGCGCCTGGTCGCCTACGCGGATTGTGACGAGGCGAACTCGGCGATCGGCGTGGCGATCGCCCTGGGTCAGCCCGACGAGGAAATCGCCGGCGTGCTGCGCCAGATCCAGAACGACCTGTTCGACGCGGGTGCGGACCTGTCCACCCCGGTGGTGGAAAACCCCGAGCACCCCCCGCTGCGGATCACCCAGCCCTACATCGACCGGCTCGAGGGTTGGTGTGACAAATATAACGAGAACCTGCCGGCGCTGAATTCCTTTGTGCTGCCGGGTGGTTCGCCGTTGTCGGCACTGCTGCACGTCGCCCGCACGATCGCGCGTCGAGCGGAACGGTCGGCATGGGCGGCCATCGATGCGGCGCCCCAGCAGGTCAACGTCCTGCCGGCGAAATACCTGAACCGCCTCTCGGATCTGCTGTTCATCCTGGCGCGCGCGGCCAATCCCGAGGGCGACGTGCTCTGGAAACCGGGCGGCGGGGCGCCGGGCGCGAGTTGACTTGCGGCGCAAGACCTAAACGCTGCGACGACGCGCGCGCGGCGAAGGACGGGACTCCAGCCAGGACAGGAACGCCGTCAATGCGCCCTTGTCCAGGGCGATCTCGTAGCCGGTCCTGCGGTCCTGCGTCGTGTCGCGCAGCTCCACCACCACGATCTCGTCGGTCATGATGTCGAATTCGTCGCCGCGTGGCGCACGCCGGGCCACGATCTCCACTCCCCTGCGGCTGAGCCGACGGTCCGGCCACAGCCGCAGGCTGGAGAGCCGGTAGAACGCGGCCTCACCGCCGCGGTAACGGATCACGCCGTGCCGCCAGCCGTGGCCGCCGACCGCGGGGATGTCTCGCATGATCCCCGCGGTGCCGCCCTGGCGCAGCTTCCAGAGTCGATAGCTGAGCGCGACGACCGCGCCCGCCAGGACGACGACGAGCACGACCATGCCGATCATGGGCGCGCTCATGGCCTTCTCCGAGGCCGGCTAGTCGATCGCGCCGACGGCGCGCAATCTGCCGCGCCCGCGCGCCGCGATGCGGGGATCGTCGGACTCCGAATCCTCCCTGGCGGCGCTTTCGTCGATCTCGGACTCGAACGCGGCCGACTCGGCCAGGACCGTCACCGTCTCCTCGGTGACCGAGAGGAACCCGCCCTCGATGGCGACCCGCAGGTCGTCTTCGCCTTCGCGTTCGACGCGCACCATCGCGTCGTCGACCAGCTGGGCGACCACCGGGATGTGCCGGGGCAGGATGCCGATCTCGCCGACGGTGGTGCGGGTGAACAAAAACGTTGCTTCACCCGACCAGATCTTCCGGTCGACGGCGACTATCTCGACGTTCAATTCGGCCATGCCACAGAGCCTTTCAGAGCCTTAGCGCTCGGTCCTCAGGAATCCAACTTGGCGCCGAAGCTTTCGGCTTTCTTGGCCAGGTCGTCGAGGCCGCCGATCAGGAAGAAGGCCTGCTCGGGGATGTGGTCGAAGTCGCCCTTGGACAGGCGGTCGAACGCCTCGATGGTCTCCTTCAGCGGAACCGTGGAACCCGGTTGGCCGGTGAACTGCTCGGCCGCCATCATGTTCTGCGACAGGAACCGCTCGATGCGCCGCGCGCGCTGCACCAGCTGCTTGTCCTCTTCCGACAGCTCGTCGATACCGAGGATGGCGATGATGTCCTGGAGGTCCTTGTACCGCTGCAGGATTCGGATGACTTCCTGCGCGACGCGGTAGTGCTCGTCGCCGACGACACTCGGGTCGAGGATGGTCGAGCTCGATGCCAGCGGGTCCACCGCGGGGAAGATGCCCTTGGAGAACACCGAACGCGACAGCTCGGTGGTCGCGTCCAGGTGGGCGAACGTCGTCGCGGGCGCGGGGTCGGTGTAGTCGTCGGCCGGCACGTAGACCGCCTGCATGGACGTGATCGACCGGCCCCGCGTCGAGGTGATGCGCTCCTGCAGCTCACCCATCTCGTCGGCCAGCGTGGGCTGGTAACCCACCGCCGACGGCATCCGGCCGAGCAGCGTGGAGACCTCGGATCCGGCCTGCGTGAAACGGAAGATGTTGTCGATGAACAGCAGCACGTCCTGGCCGGCCTCGTCGCGGAACCACTCGGCCATCGTCAGCGCCGACAGCGCCACCCGCATACGGGTGCCGGGCGGCTCGTCCATCTGACCGAACACCAGCGCGGTGTCCTTGAGCACGTCGGCCTCTTTGAGCTCGACCCAGAGGTCGTTGCCCTCGCGGGTGCGCTCGCCTACGCCGGCGAAAACCGAAGTACCACCGAAGTTTCGGGCGATACGGTTGATCATCTCCTGGATCAGCACTGTTTTGCCCACGCCGGCACCGCCGAACAGCGCGATCTTGCCGCCTCGCACGTACGGGGTGAGCAGGTCGACCACCTTCAGCCCGGTCTCGAGCATCTCGGTGCGGGGCTCGAGCTCCTCGAAGGCCGGCGGCTTGCGGTGGATCGACCAGTGCTCGAAGTCCTCGCCGTACCCGGGCTTGTCCAGGCAGTCGCCCAGCGCGTTGAAGACGTGGCCCTTGACCTCCTGGCCGACCGGCACCGAGATCGACTTGCCGGAGTCGGTGACCTCGACCCCGCGCACCAGACCGTCGGTGGGCTGCAACGAAATCGTGCGAACCAGGTTGTCGCCGAGGTGCTGTGCGACCTCGAGCGTGAGGGTCTTCTTGAGTTCCTCGAACGTGATCTCGGCGTTGAGCGCGTTGAACAGTTCCGGCACGGATCCGCGCGGGAACTCGACGTCAACCACCGGACCGGTGATCCGCACCACGCGGCCGCTGGTCTCGGATTTGGTGGACTTGTCGGTCTTCTCTGCGGTTCCAGAAGTAGCAGCCATATTCTTCTTCTCTTCCTCGTTTGCTACTGAGCGTCGGCGAGCGCGTTTGCGCCGCCGACGATTTCGCTGATCTCTTGGGTGATCTGAGCCTGCCGCTCGCGGTTCGCCATCAGCGTCAGCTCCTTGATCAGGTCGTCCGCGTTGTCGGTCGCCGACTTCATCGCTCGTTGGCGCGACGCCAGCTCGGATGCCGCCGATTCGAGCAGTGCGGCGTAGACGCGGGTGGTCACGTACCGCGGCAAGAGCGACTCGAAAAGCGTTGTCGCGTCCGGCTCGAACGAGTACAGCGTGTGGAGTTCGTCGGTGTCCTCGACATACTCCACGACCAGCGGAGCGATGCGGTGGGCCGCCGCGGCCTGAGACATCATCGACTTGAACTCCGAGTAGACGATGTGCAGTTCGTCGACCCCCTGGTCGTCCGATGACTCGTCGTCGCCGGCGCCCTTCATGAACGTCTCGACCAGGGTCTCGGCGATCTCCGCGGCGTTCTCGTACTTGGGTTGCTCGGAGAACCCCGTCCACGACTCGGTGATGTCCCAGTTGCGGAACTTGAAGTAGTTCTGCGCCTTTCGGCCGACCGTGTACACGACCGGCGTCTTGCCTTCCTCCCTCAGCAGCGAGAACAGCTCTTCTGCCCGACGGAAGATGCTGGAGTTGTAGGCGCCGCACAGCCCCCGATCGGAGGACACCACCAGCACACCGGCCCGCCTGGGTTCCTCCCGTTCGACGAGCAACGGGTGATCCAGAGCGGCCTCGGACGACAGCGTGGTGAGCATGGAGGTGATCTGAAATGCATAGGGCCGAGCCGATTCCAGCCGGGCCTGCGCCTTACCGATGCGCGACGTCGCGATCATCTCCTGTGCCTTGGTGATCTTCTTGATCGACCCTGCGGAGCGAATCCGGCCGCGTAGTTCGCGAAGTGTGGCAGCCATTGTTAGCTACTTCTTGTCCTTGCCGTTCTTGGCTTCCTTCTTGTCCTTCGGCTTTTCCTTCTTGACCTGCACCGACTCCTTTTCGAGGTCTTCTTCATCCAGGGGCTCGACGTGCTCGTCGGGCACCACCGAGCCGCCGCCGGTGGCCGCGAAGCCCTTCTTGAAGTTCTTGATGATCTCGGTCAGCTGGTTCTCACCCTCTTCCGAGAGCTTGCCGCTGTCGCGGACGCCGGACAGGAAGCTCTCCTCCGAAGCCCGCATGTGGTCCAGCAGTTCGGTTTCGAAGCGCCGGACATCCTCGACGGGCACGGAGTCCAGGTGACCGCCGGTGCCCAGGAAGATCGAAACCACCTGCTCCTCAACGGGCATGGGCTGGTACTGCGGTTGCTTGAGCAGTTCGACCAGCCGCTCGCCGCGCTCCAGCTGCGCCTTCGACGTCGCATCCAGGTCCGAGGCGAACGCCGCGAACGATTCCAATTCGCGGTACTGCGAAAGGTCCAGACGCAGCGAGCCGGCCACCTCTTTCATGGCCTTGATCTGCGCCGCGCCACCCACGCGGGAGACCGACACACCGACGTTGATGGCCGGCCGCACACCCTGGTTGAACAGGTCGGACTCCAGGAAGCACTGGCCGTCGGTGATCGAGATGACGTTGGTGGGAATGTAGGCCGAGATGTCGTTGGCCTTCGTCTCGATGATCGGCAGGCCGGTCAGCGAGCCACCCCCGAGGTCGTCGGAGAGCTTCGCGCAGCGCTCCAGCAGCCGCGAGTGCAGGTAGAACACGTCACCGGGGTAGGCCTCGCGGCCCGGCGGGCGACGCAGCAGCAGCGAGATCGCGCGGTACGCCTCGGCCTGCTTGCTCAGGTCGTCGAACACGATCAGCACGTGCTTGCCGTCGTACATCCAGTGCTGGGCGATCGCCGAACCGGTGTACGGCGCAAGCCATTTGAAGCCGGCCGAGTCGGAGGCCGGGGCCGCGACGATGGTGGTGTAGTCCATCGCGCCGCCCTCTTCGAGCGCCCGGCGGACCGAGGCGATCGTGGTGCCCTTCTGGCCGATGGCCACGTACACGCAGCGGACCTGCTTCTTCTCGTCGCCGCTCTCCCAGTTCCCACGCTGGTTGAGGATGGTGTCGACGCAGACCGCGGTCTTGCCGGTCTTGCGGTCGCCGATGATCAGCTGCCGCTGGCCGCGACCGATCGGCGTCATCGCGTCGATGGCCTTGATGCCGGTCTGCAGCGGCTCGCTCACACTTTGCCGCTGCACCACGGACGGCGCCTGGATCTCGAGCGCGCGCCGGATGTCGGTGTCGATGTCGCCCCGGCCGTCGATGGGCTGGCCGAGCGGGTTGACGACGCGACCCAGGAAGGCATCGCCGACGGGCACGGACAGAACCTCGCCGGTCCGCTTGACCTGTTGGCCCTCTTCGATTTTCTCGAAGTCACCCAGGATCACCGCGCCGACGCTGTGCTCGTCGAGGTTCAGCGCGACACCGAGGACCCCACCCGGGAACTCGAGCAGTTCCTGCGTCATGACGGAGGGCAGGCCTTCGACGTGCGCGATGCCGTCCCCGGCCTCGACGACGGTACCGACCTCCTCCCGGGAGGTGTCGGAGGTGAAAGAGCCTACGTACTCCTCGATGGCGCTCTGGATGTCATCAGCGGAGATTGTCAACTCGGCCATGGCTTTTCGTCTTCCTACTTGATCTTGGTATCGCGTGTGGTTAGGGGGCGTGGTTGGTGTCAGTCGGGTAATTGGGCCTGGGCAGCGGCGAGGCGCGAAGCGAGTGTCCCGTCAATCACTTCGTCCGCCACGGAGATGAGCAGGCCGCCCAGCAGCTCCTCGGAGGTCTGCAGCTGCACCGTCACCGGGTGACCGTAGATGCGGCCGAGCACGTCGGTGAGGCGCGACCGCTGGGCGTCGCTGAGGTCGGCCGCCGCGCTGACCTGCGCGACGATCTCGCCGCGGCGTGCCACGGCGACCTTCGCCAAGAACTGGATGGCCTCCTCGGCCGATTCGCCCCTGAGCAGCTGCACGGTCTGGGTCAGCAGCGCCACGACGATCGGCTCGACCCTGCCGCTGGCGCTGTCGAGTACCTTGCGCAGCAGGTTGATTCGGCCTTCCACCGGCACGCCGTAGTCACCCAACAGGATGGCGAGTCGCGGCTGCGCGTCCAGAATGCGGGCGAACCGGAACAGCTGGTCTTCGACGTCGTCGACCTTGTTCTCCCGCTCGGCGACTTCGAGCAACGCCTGCCGTGAGATGTGCTCGATCGCGTCGCCCAAATCGGAGTTGGCCGACCAACGTTCCGACACGGCCAGCCGCAGGACGTCGAGCGTGGCGTCGGAGACCTTCCCCGAGACCAGCCGCTCGATCAATCGGACGCGGGGGCCCGCGTCCTCGGCCGGCACGGTCAAGTACCGGGTGACGACGATCTCCCGGTCCAGCATCTCGGCGACCGAGACGAGCTCGGCCGACAGGTTGGAAAGGGCTTTGTTGTCAAGGTCTTTGGCTATGTCGCTGAACCGCTCGGACAGACCGGCCACCGCCACTCGACTGGCGGAGCGCATCTTGGCCAACAGCGGATACTGGACCTCGGCGGGCGCCGGGGCCATCGCTTCGAGCTCGTCCAGGAACCGATCGACGGTGCCGGACTGCTGCTCCGGGTCGGCGACGTAGTTGCGCACCAACTCGCCCGCCTGGCGCACCGCCTCGTGACCGAGTTCCAGGCGCAGCTGGCGGCTCAACTGCGTGCGCAGGAGGTCGACCTGGCGGCCGCCCTGTGCGGTGATGCGTTCGGACTCCGACTCGGCCTGGGCGCGGAACTGCTCGGCGATGCGGCCGGCGTCGGTCTTCGCCTCCTCCACCAGCCGTTCGGCCTCGGTCTTGGCGGATTCCACGGCATTGCTGTGGGCCGTTTCCGACTCTTTCAACCGATCCGCCGCTGCCGCAGAGTCTTTCAGCTGCTGGCGCACGGCCTCTTGACGAGCGGCCATCAGACGACGCACCGGCGGCACGACGTACCGCCAGACCAGCAGCACGATGGCCGCGAATCCGATCAACTGCCCGATGAAAGTCGACATGCGCGATTACCGTCCAGATTTCCCGGTTGCCGACGTGGCCGCGGTGACCGGGGCGACCTCGACGCCGAGGATCCGGCTGGCCAGCGTCGCCGACATGCCCGCCACGTTGGCGCGCAGATCCAGTTCCACGGCGTCTCTCTCCCGCTTCAATTGCTCGGATGCCATTTGCAACGTCGACATCACCTGCTGCTCGGCACGGGAACGCGCGTCTTCGACCACCTTACGACCTTCGGCGCGGGCGTTGTCGCGCAGCGACGACGCCTGAACCCGGCCCTCCGTCAGGGCTTCCTCATAGTCGGCCTTGGCGGCGTCGAATTGCTCGGTCGCCTTCTTGTTGTCGGCGGCCGTCTTGGCAACCATGTTGTCGCGTTCGCGCAACACCCGCATGACCGGCGGCACCACGAAGGTGCCGATGACGGCCAGCACGATCAGGAAGATGGCCAGCACGAAGAAGAACGTGCCGTTTGGAACGAGGAAGTTGTTGCCTCCCTCGGCCACCACCCGGCCGGATGCCAGAACGCTCAGGCTCGCGTCACCCATCACAGCGAATTAGGAGCCGACGGGTGTGGCGAACACGAACAGCGCCATGAAGGCCAGGTTGATGAAGTAGGCGGCCTCGACCAGACCGACGGTGATGAAGAACGGCGTAAACAGCCGGCCTTGCGCCTCGGGCTGGCGGGCGATGCCGGAAACCAGCGCGTTACCGGCGATACCGTCACCGATACCGGCGCCGATCGCGCCACCGCCCATGATGAGTCCACCGCCGATGAGAGCCGCGGCAGCGACTTGGGGGTCCATGGCCATTCTTATCCTCCTTGATATCTGGTAGCGGTCTACCAGGCCTCTGTAATGGTGTGTGGGACAAAGCGATTGATGGCAGCCTCAGTCATGGTGTTCCTCGATCTCCATGGCTTGGCTGAAGTACAGGATGGTCAAGATCGAGAAGATGAACGCCTGGATCGCCCCGACGAACAGGTCGAAGGCCTTCCAGATGGCGTTGGGCGCCCACATGATGTACGGCGGGAAGAGCGCGATCAGCGCGACCAGGATGCCGCCGGCGAAGATGTTGCCAAAAAGTCGGAGCGACAACGAGATCGGCTTGGCGAGCTCCTCGACCAGGTTGATCGGCGCCAGGAACGCGACGTGACCCTTGAGCACGGCGAGCGGGTGGCCGACAATGCCGCGGCGCCAGATGCCCGCGACGTGATAGCAGACGAACACGAAGAGGGCCAGCGCCAGCACGTAATTGATGTCCGCCGCCGCCGACTTCAGCAGCTCCGTGGTGTGCCCGGACTTGTCGGTGTATTGCAGCGGCAGCACCGACAGCCAGTTGGAGATCAGGATGAACACGAAAATGGTGACCGCAAGCGGCAATACGAACGGCGCGATCCGCATCCCGACCGCGCTCTCGATCTGGTCGCGCATCTGGACCGTGATGGCCTCCCAGAACAGCTGAACGCCGTTGGGGACCCCGGTGGAGGTGATCTTCGCCCGCAGGAAGAACGCCAGCGCCAGCACGATCACGGCGGCGATGGCGGTCGACAGGATCGTGTCGGTGTTAACCGTCAGCCCAAGCCATTTGGCCTGGTTGTGCTCCCCCACCTCGATGGCGGCGGCCAGGAACGTCGTCTCAGTCATCGGTGCCGCTTCTTCCTTCCGTTCCTTCCGAGCCCGCGGTCACGTCGCCGCCGTCCGACGGTTGGGCCTCCGCCCAGTCGCCGGCGCGCAGCTTCTTCCACACCGGAAGCGCCGTCGATGCCACCAACAAGACCTGGAAGAGCGCCAGTCCGAACACGACGCCCAGGCCGGCCGGCCGGAACACGTAGGCGATGATCAGCCCGATGACCGTGATGATGGCGAGCCGGGTGGCCGAGTTCAGCGCCATCGTGCTTTTCAGCGGATGCTCTTTCGCGGTGATCGACGCGACCGAGCGACGCACCAGAAGGGCGTTGAGCAAACCGAGCAGCAGCCCGACGCCGAAGAAGACCCCGACCATCAGGTGACCGGCCAGGCCGGCGGCCAGCACGGCGATCGCGGTGACGGCGAGGCTGAGCACGAACAAGCGGACCGGGCGGAACGCAACAGAGGGAAACACCAACGGCGCATCCTGCGCTGGTGTCGTCACTGCAGCACCTCAATCCCAAGTTGTGGAGCGGGAGTCCCCCGACCGACTGATCGGTGGCCCGCCGAGCGTATCGCACGTCACAGTTGATTCACCCAACGGGTATCTCCCGACGCGAGTCCCCAGCCGACCCGACCGGATGTGCGTCCGGTGGACCGGTTATTTGTGCGGCTTTTTGGGCTTCTACCTGCACCGTACCATACGAAGACCGCCCACTACTACTAGCTGTCGTAGTCCTCGTCGTCGTACTCGCCACCCCGCCGCATGAGCGGGATCGCGGTCGCGATCCCGGCGACGACGATGGCGCCCAGCATCACGGCGGCGGTGTCGCGCGGATTGAAGAAGATCGTGCTGGCCGCGCCGAACGCGACGATGCCGACCCATAGATAGATCAGCAGCACCACCCGGCGGTGGGAATGACCGATCTGCAGCAGCCGGTGGTGCAGGTGCATCTTGTCGGGGCTGAACGCGCTGCGGCCCGCGCGGGTGCGGCGCACGATCGCCAGCAGCAAATCGAGCATCGGCACGAACATGACCGCGACCACCAGCAGGAACGGCGACAGCAGGGCGAACACGTCGCGCGCCCCGTAGGCGTTCTGCGAGACGGGGCCGGCGGCGGTGGTGGAAGCCGCGGCCAGCATCAGCCCGATCAGCATCGAGCCGGAATCGCCCATGAAGATCTTGGCCCGGTGGAAGTTGTGCGGCAGGAAGCCCAGGCAGGCCCCCGCGAGCACCACGGAGATCACGGCGGGCGGATAGAACAGGGCGTCGCCGCCGTGGTCGCGCAGCAGGCCGACCGAGAACATGCAGATGGCCAGGGCGGTGATCAGGCCGAGCCCGGCGGCCAGCCCGTCCAGCCCGTCGACGAAGTTCATCGCGTTGACGATGGACACCGTGAGCGCGAGCGTGAGCAGGATCGAGGAAGCCTGGTCCAGCACGATGGTGCCGACGCCACCGATCGGGATGTAGAGGACGCTCCACGCGACGCCCATGGTGACCAGCACGCTGGCCGCGGTGATCTGGCCGGCGAACTTCGTCAGGGCGTCCAGCCCCCAGCGGTCGTCGATGAGGCCGATGCCCATGATCACCGCGCCGGCCACCAGCACCGCGGGCATGCCGGTCGAGTAGACGAACCCGCGCGTGAGGGCGGGAAGCTGGGACGCCAGGAAGACGGCCGAGACGACGCCGAGAAACATCGCCAGCCCGCCCATCCGCGGGGTCGGTGTCACGTGGACGTCGCGTTCCCGGGGGTAGGCCACAGCGCCCAGCCGGGTGGCGAGCACCCGCACCGGTCCGGTCGCGAAGTAGGTGATGATCGCCGCGGTCAGTCCCACCAGCGCCAGCTCGCGCAGCGGGACGCCGGCGCCGCGATCGGCCAGGGCGAGCAAACCGCTGGCCAGGTTGGCTGGACCGCCGATCGGGTCGCTGGACACGTCGAGACCGTACTGCACCAACCTGGCAACCACCGCTCCGGTCAGGGTTGGGCGGTCAGGCTTTCGGCGTCCACGCCGAGAACTTCCGCGATGCGTTCGGCGCTTACCGGGCCGGGCCGCAGGATGCGCGGGGCGGGGCCGGTCAGGTCGACGATGGTGGAGGCGGCCTGCTGCTCTGCCGTGCCCGCGTCGAGATACACGTCGACGAGATCGCCGAGTTGGTCACGGGCCTGCGCGGCATCGACCGCGGGCGGGCGGCCGGAGACGTTCGCGCTCGACACCGCCATGGGCCCCACCTCGCGCAGCAGCTCGATGGCCACCGGGTGCAGCGGCATCCGCAGCATCACGGTGCCGCGGGCGTCACCGAGGTCCCACTGCAGCGACGGCGCCTGAGTCACCACCAGGCTCAGCGCGCCCGGCCAGAAGGCGCGGATCAGGTCGCGGGCCCCGCCCGGCATGGTGTAGACGAGGCCCTCGATGGTGTGCCAGGAGCCGACCAGCACGCCGACGGGCATGTCCCGGCCCCGGCCCTTCGCCGATAGCAGGGCGCCGACCGCGGCGCTGTTGAAGGCGTCGGCCCCCATGCCGTAGACGGTGTCGGTCGGCATGACGACCAACCGGCCGCCCTTGAGCGCCCCTGCCGCCGAGGCGATCCCGCGCGACCGCTGGTCGGGGTCGGCGCAATCGAAGATTTCAGTCATCGGCCCCACCCCTTCGAGCCGTCACGAATCGCGGCCGGCCGGCCAGGTCTTTGTGCGCCCGGACGTCTTCGAAAAGCCCCGTGCCGGCGACCATTTCGACGGTCCGCGCGGACGTGGTGTCGTCGTGCTCGACGACGAAGATGCCACCCGGGCGCAGCCAGCGGCCGGCCAGGCCGACGACGGGGCCGATCACCGCCATCCCGTCGGGACCGCCGAACACCGCGTGGCGCGGATCATGTTCGGCGACTTCGGGTTCCACGGCGGTGGAGTCGGGCACATAGGGCGGGTTGGCCACCACCAGGTCGACACCGCCGTCCAGTTCGGGCAGCAGGCCGGGCGCGGTGACGTCGGCGTGGACGAGTTCGACCGCGGTGCCCGCCGCGTTGCGCCGCGCGTAGCGCAGGGCCGCCTCGGAGTCGTCGACGCCGATGACGCGGGCGGCCGGGCGGTGATCCGCCAACGCCACCGCCAACGCCCCGGAACCGGTGCACAGGTCGACGATCACGGGCCGCGCGGGCAGGCGTTGTTCGGTGACCCACGCGAACAGGGCTTCCGTTTCCGGGCGCGGGATGAAGACGCCGGGGCCGACGTGCAGCGTCAACGGTCCGAACGCGGCGCCGCCGGTGAGGTGCTGCAACGGCACCCGTCGGGACCGCGCGGCGACGACGTCGCGGTAACGGTCGAGGAAGTCGTCGCCGGGCGACTCGAGCAGGGCCAGCCGGCCGCGCTCGGTGCCGGCCAGGTGGGCCGCCAGTTCCTCGGCATCCCAACGCGCGGAGTCGATCCCGGCCTCGGCGAGCGTCGCCGCAGCGGAGTCGATCGCGCGCCGCAGGGGGGTCATGCCTGTTGCAGCCGGGATTGTTTATCCGCGGCGCCCAACGCGTCGAACATCGCGTCGAGGTCGCCGTCGAGCACCTGGTCGAGATTGTGCGCCTTGTAACCGATCCGGTGGTCGGTGATCCGGTTCTCGGGGAAGTTGTAGGTGCGGATGCGTTCGCTGCGGTCCACGGTCCGGATCTGGCTGGCCCGATCGGCCGAGGCGTCGGCCAGCGCCTGTTCCTCGGCCAGCGCCTGCAGGCGGGCGGCCAGCACCTGCAGCGCGCGCGTCTTGTTCTGCAGCTGCGAGCGCTCGTTCTGGCAGGTGACCACGATCCCGGTGGGCAGGTGCGTGATTCGCACCGCCGAGTCGGTGGTGTTCACGCCTTGCCCGCCCTTGCCCGAGGAGCGGTACACGTCGATGCGCAGATCCGATTCGTCGATCTGCACCTCGCCCACCTCCTCGGGTTCGGGATAGACGAGCACCCCCGCCGCCGAAGTATGAACGCGCCCTTGGGATTCCGTCACGGGGACACGCTGCACCCGGTGCACGCCGCCCTCGAATTTCATGCGGGACCACACCCCGTCGGCGGAGTCGCCCTTGCTGGCGATGCTCAGCGTCGCGTCCTTGTAGCCGCCGAGGTCGGACGTCGTCTCGTCCAGCACGGTGACGTTCCAGCCGTGCCGCTCGGCGTAGCGGATGTACATCCTGGCCAGATCGGCGGCGAACAACGCCGATTCCTCGCCGCCCTCACCGGATTTGACTTCGAGCACGATGTCGTCGGCGTCATGCGGGTCGCGGGGCGCCAGCATGTCGGTCAATTGGGTGTCCAGTTCGGCGACCCGCTCCTGCAGCTCGGTCACCTCGTCGGCGAAGGATTCGTCGTCGACGGCCAGCTCCCGGGCGGTCTCCAGGTCGTCGCGCGCCGACTCCAGCTTGCGGTAGGTGGCGACGATCGGGGCCAGCCGGGCGAACCGGCGGCCGGCCTTGCGCGCCTCGCCGGGATTGCTATGCAGGTCGGGATCCGCCAGCCGCCGCTCGAGCTCGGCGTGTTCGGCCAGCAGCACGTCAATCGTCTGCACCGGCTGCGTCATGTGTCACCTCCTGCCCGGTTCCGCGCCTGGATGCCGCAAACGCAAACCGACGCCCGGCCTGTGCTCTTGCACAGTTCGGGCGTCGGCAACGCAGCTACTTGTCGGTGTTGTCGGCACCTTTGCGCTTGCCGTAGCGCTTCTCGAAGCGGGCCACGCGGCCACCGCTGTCGAGGATCTTCTGCTTACCGGTGTAGAACGGGTGGCACTGCGAGCACACCTCGACGACGATGTTGCCGCCGGGCTTGGTGCTGCGGGTGGTAAAGGTGTTCCCGCACCCGCAGTGCACGGTGGTCTCCCCGTAAGCGGGATGAATGTCAGATTTCATGCTGTCCTCTTCGATCTTGTCGGGCGTCGATTATGCCAGGTCAACCGCTGTTCTCCCAAACAACGGGGTGCCCGTCCACATTCCCGGCGCATCCGTTGCCTCGGTACCGACCCGACTAGTCGTTGTCCATCGATCCCGGCGTGGTCTTGGACACCTGCACCAGGAACTCGTAGTTGGTCTTGGTCTTGCGCAGCTGCGACATCAGCAGGTCGATCGCCTGGTGGGAGTCCAGCCCCGACAGCACGCGGCGCAGCTTGTGCACGATGCCGAACTCGTCGGGCGACAGCAGCAGCTCGTCCTTGCGGGTACCGGACGGGTTGACGTCCACCGCCGGGAAGACCCGACGCTCGGCGATCTTGCGGTCCAGCTTGAGCTCGGCGTTACCGGTGCCCTTGAACTCCTCGAAGATGACCGTGTCACCGGTGGACCCGGTCTCGACCATCGCGGTGGCGATGATCGTCAGCGACCCGCCTTCCTCGATGTTTCGCGCGGCACCCAGGAAACGCTTCGGCGGGTACAGCGCGGTGGAGTCAACACCACCGGACAGGATCCGGCCGGACGCGGGCGACGCATTGTTGTAGGCGCGCCCCAGGCGGGTGATCGAGTCGAGCAGCACCACGACGTCCTTGCCCTGCTCCACGAGCCGCTTCGCGCGCTCGATCGCCAGCTCGGCGGCTTGGGTGTGGTCCGACGGCGGCCGGTCGAAGGTGGAGGCGATGACCTCGCCCTTGACCGAGCGCTGCATGTCGGTGACCTCCTCGGGCCGCTCGTCGACGAGCACGACCATGAGGTGGCATTCGGGGTTGTTCTTGGTGATCGCGTTCGCGATGTCCTGCATGATCGTCGTCTTGCCGGCCTTGGGCGGCGACACGATCAGCGCGCGCTGGCCCTTGCCGATCGGCATGATCAGGTCGATGACCCGCGTGGTCAGCCGGTCGGGCGTGGTTTCCAGGCGCAGCCGCTGGTTGGGGTAGAGCGGCGTCAGCTTGGTGAAGTCGGGCCGCTTCTTGGCGTCCTCGACCGGGCCGCCGTTGACGCTGTCCAGCCGCACAAGGGGGTTGAACTTCTGCCGCTGGTTGGGCTGCTCCCCCTCCTTGGGCACGCGAACCGCGCCGGTCACCGCGTCACCGCGGCGCAGACCGTTCTTGCGCACCATGTTCATCGACACGTAGACGTCGTGGGGACCGGCCAGGTAGCCGGAGGTGCGGACGAACGCGTAATTGTCGAGAACGTCGAGGATGCCGGCGACCGGCTGCACGACGTCGTCCTCACGGAGTTCGGTGTCGCCGCCCTCGCCGGATCGCTCGCCGCGCCGCCTGCGATCGCGGTCACGGAAGCGACGGCCCCGGCGGCCCTGACGGCCCTCGCCGTCGTCGTCCTGCTGGTTCTGGTTCGAACCGCCGCGAGACTGCTGACCGCCCGAGCCTTGCTGATCACCGCCTTGGTCGCCGCCGTCCTGGCCGCGCGCGCCGCTCTGGTTGTCTTTCTTGCCGCCCTGGCGGGTGTCGTCCTCGCCGGTGGCGTTGCCCTCGCGGTTGCGTGGGCGCTCGCCGTCCGCCTCGTCGGCGCGGGCCGATCCCGGCTCGCGGGAGGCGCTGCGCCGCTCACGGCGGGGCGCCTCGGTCGACGAACCGTTCTGGTTCTCCTCCTCGGCGGCCGGTGCGTCGGCGGCGGCCTCCGGCTTGGCGCCGTCCTCGGCCGGGGCGGAAGTCCCGTTGGACTGTCCCCTGATTTCCTTGATGGCGGCGATGAGTTCGTTCTTGCGCATGCCCGACGTCCCCTTGACGCCGACCTCGTTAGCCAGCGCGCGCAATTCGGGAAGCACCATGGTGGACAGTGAGCCAACCGGTGCATCGGTTTTGACGTCGGATGTGTCTGGGGTCACAGCGTTCGGCGCCTCATTGCTGTCGGCGCTCGCGTCAGCCGTGAACAGGTCCGTATCGGTCACGGATTTCCTTTCTTCCCCCGTTGATCAGGTCATCCGGGGGGTCGTTGCATTCAGCGAAATTGCCGAGTGCGCCCAATCATCGACTCTGCAACGGTGATCGCCTTAATCGGCGGAGTAAGCGGCGAACCTCGTTCACGAGAAGAATTGGTGTGTCCTAGCGGCAAGGCAGTATGTATGCAGATGCAGATGCTGCGATTGCTGGACGGGTCCGAGGATAGCCCGCATCCTGCCTGGAAGCAAGCAAACCCTCCGGCCGCGCCGTGGATCAACCGGGGACTGTGACGCCCGGGCTCCAGCGAACTCCTTCGCCGGCGGTCATCCCAGTCAGGGCAAATCCGTTGGCGGCCCCGTACTCCAGCACCTCCGTGGGCAACTCCGGCTGCGTGCTCAGGGCAATCAGCGCCGGACCAGCCCCCGAAAGCGTCGCTGCGACGTTATGACGCCGCAACAGCCGCAAATATTCCGCGGACGCCGGCATCGCCGGGGCGCGCTGCGGCTGATGTAGGACATCCTCGGTGGCCGCCATGAGCAGATCCGGGCGTTCGGTCAGCGCGACCACCAGCAGGGCGGCGCGGCTGACGTTGAACCGGGCGTCCTCGTGGCTCACCTGGGCGGGCAACAGCACGCGGGTCTCGGCGGTCAACGAGCGCTCTTGGGGTATCGCGCAATACAGCCGGATGTCCGGGTGCAGCCGCAGCGTCACCGCCGAGTACCGGGGCCGCTCACCGGAGGCGTCGATCCACGACACCACCGCACCACCGAGCACGGCGGCCGCGGCGTTGTCGGGGTGACCCTCGAATTCTGACGACAGCTGGATCAGCTGCGAATCGCTGAGTGGTTTCGAATCCGTCTGTGCCACAAGACCGTTCGCTGCGGCCAGGCCGCCCACCACGGCCGCCGCCGACGAGCCGAGGCCGCGGGAGTGCGGGATGGCGTTGCGGCAGCGGACCACCAGGCCCGCGGCGCCCATACCCGCGGACCGCAGCCCGCATTCGACGGCGCGCACCACCAGGTGTTCCGGGCCGAGGGGCACCTGGTCGGCGCCCTCCCCCTCGACCAGCACCACCAGGCCGGAATCCGTTGTCTCCACGACGATCTCGTCGATGAGGCTCAACGCCAGCCCGACGCTGTCGAAACCGGGCCCCAGGTTGGCGCTGGACGCCGACACCACGGCGCTCGCCACCAGCCCGGCGGGCAGCATCTGGGCCGTCATATTCAGGCCAGGCCCAACTTCTCGACGACCAGCACCGGATCGACGGGCAGCGGCGACACCGTCGGCATGTCCCGCAACGCCGTATCCGGGTCCTTTAGGCCATTGCCGGTCACCGTGCAGACCACCGTCGACCCGCGCGCCACCCAGCCGTCGTCGACGGCCTTGAGCAGCCCCGCGATGCTGGCCGCCGACGCGGGCTCGACGAAGACGCCCTCGCTCTCGGCGACCAGGTGGTAGGCGGCCAGGATCTCCTCGTCCGTGGCGGCCAGAAAGCGCCCGTTGGACTGCTGCTGCGCGTTGACCGCGGCGGCCCACGAAGCGGGGGCACCGATGCGTATCGCGGTCGCGATCGTCTCGGGGTGGCTGACCGGGGCGCCGTGCACCAGCGGCGCGGCGCCGGCCGCCTGGGTGCCCAGCATGCGGGGCAGCTTGTCGGTGACGCCGTCGTGGTGGTATTCGGTGTAGCCCTTCCAGTACGCGGTGATGTTGCCCGCGTTGCCGACCGGAAGGGCGTGCACGTCGGGCGCGCTGCCCAGCGCGTCGACGATCTCGAACGCCGCCGTCTTCTGGCCCTCGATGCGCACCGGGTTGACCGAGTTGACCAACGCGATCGTCGGGAAGTCGGCGGCCATCTTCCGGGCGAGTTCCAGGCAGTCGTCGAAGTTGCCGTCGATCTGAATGATCTTGGCGCCGTGCATGACCGCCTGCGCCAGCTTGCCCATCGCGATCTTGCCCTGCGGGATCAGCACCGCGCAGGTGATGCCGGCGCGGGCGGCGTAGGCCGCCGCCGAGGCCGAGGTGTTGCCGGTCGACGCGCACAACACGGCCTGCTGGCCGCGGGCCAGCGCGTCGGTGACCGCCATGGTCATGCCGCGGTCCTTGAACGAGCCGGTCGGGTTGAGGCCCTCGACCTTGAGATGCACTGTGCAGCCGGTCTTTTCGGACAGGCGGGTCGCCGCGATCAGCGGGGTGCCGCCCTCGAGCAGGGTGACCGGGGTCCAGTCGTCGCCGATCGGCAGCCGGTCGCGGTATGCGGCGATCAGGCCGGGCCAGGGCTGGTGCACGGCGGTGCGCGGGACGCTCATCGGCCGGTCTCTTCGAGTCGCAGCACGCTGGTGACGCCCTGCACCACGTCCAGATCCGCCAGCGCGTCGACGGTTTCGGACAGCGCGGCGTCGGTGGCGCTGTGGGTGACCACCACGACCCGGGCCCCCACCCGCCGCCCGCCTTCGTCGGACACGCCCTCCTGGCGGACCTCGGCGATGCTGACCTCACGCTTGGCGAATTCGGCCGCCACCGTCGACAACACACCGGGCTTGTCGGCGACGTTCATGCTGACGTAGTAGCGGGTGGAGATGAAACCCATTGGGGCGATGGGAAGCTGGGCGTACTTGGATTCCTTCGGCCCGCGGCTGCCCAGCACCCGGTTGCGGGCGGCCATCACCAGGTCACCCGTCACCGCGGATGCGGTGGGCGCGCCGCCGGCGCCCTGACCGTAGAACATCAGCCGGCCGGCGGCCTTGGCCTCGACCACGACCGCGTTGAACGCCCCGTTGACCGTCGCCAACGGATGCGACAGCGGCACCAGCGCCGGGTAGACGCGTGCCGAAACCCGTTCCTGCCCATCGTCGGTCGCGATCCGCTCGCAGATGGACAGCAGCTTGATGGTGCAGCCCAGGGCGCGTGCCGAGGCGAAGTCGGCCGGCGTGATCTTGGTGATGCCCTCGCGGTAGACGTCGTCGGCGGTCACCCGGGTGTGGAAGGCGATCGACGCCAGGATCGCGGCCTTGGCCGCGGCGTCGTAGCCCTCGACGTCGGCGGTGGGATCGGCCTCGGCGTAGCCCAACGCGCTCGCCTCGGCCAGCGCGGTGTCGTAGTCGGCGCCGGTGCTGTCCATCGCGGACAGGATGTAGTTGGTGGTGCCGTTGACGATGCCGGCGACGCGCAGCACCGTGTCACCCGCCAGCGATTGCGTCAGTGGGCGGATCACCGGGATCGCACCGGCGACCGCGGCCTCGAAATACAGGTCGACATGCGCGTTTTCGGCGGCCTGCGCCAGCTCCCCGGTGGAGGTGGCCAGCAGCGCCTTGTTCGCGGTGACGACGGACTTGGCGTGTTCGAGCGCGCGCAGGATGGCCTTGCGCGCCGGCTCGACCGGCCCCATCAGCTCGACGACGATGTCGACGTCTTCGCGCGAGACGAGTTCCTCGATGTTGTCGGTGAGCAATTCGATCGGGACGCCGCGGTCGGCGGCGACGCGCCGCACCCCGACGCCGCGCAACGCCAGGGGTGCGCCCACCCGGGCCGCGAGGTCGTCGGCGCTGCCCTCGATGATCCGGACCACTTCGCTTCCGACGTTGCCGAACCCGAGTACCGCCACGCCCACGGGCTTTTCGTCACGGGGCACCGTTCACCTCACTTCCAGACTGAGTAGATCGTCGACCGTCTCGCGGCGCAGGATCAGGCGGGACCGTCCCGCCCGCACTGCCACCACCGCCGGACGGCAGACCATGTTGTAGCGGCTCGACAGCGAATAGCAGTACGCGCCGGTCGCGGCGACCCCGAGCAGGTCGCCGGGCCGCAGGTCGTCGGGCACCCATGCGTCGCGCACGACGATGTCGCCGGTCTCGCAGTGCTTTCCGACGATCCGGGCCAGCGTCGCCGGTGCGTCGCTGGTCCGCGAGACCAGCCGCGCGTCGTACTGCGCGTCGTAGAGCGCGGTGCGGATGTTGTCACTCATGCCGCCGTCGACGCTGACGTACCGGCGCTGGGCCGTGCTGCTCACGTCGACGTCCTTGACAGTGCCGACCTCGTAGAGCGTGATGGTGCCCGGCCCGGCGATGGCACGGCCGGGCTCGACCACCAGCCGCGGGGTGGGCAGGCCCACCGCCGCCGACTCGTTGGCGACGATGGCCGTCAGCTTGGCCGCCAGCTCGGCCACCGGGGGCGGGTCGTCGGTGCCCAGGTAGGAAATGCCCAGGCCGCCACCGAGATCCACGGTCGAGATCTGGCCCGTCTTGTCGACGCCGAATTCGTCGACGATCTGATGCAACAGCCCGATGACGCGGTGCGCGGCGACCTCGAAGCCGTCAACGTCGAAGATCTGCGAGCCGATGTGGCTGTGCAGCCCGACCAGGCGCAGGTGATCGGCGGCGAACACACGGCGCACGGCGTCCATCGCCGCGCCGCTGGCCACCGACAGCCCGAACTTCTGGTCTTCGTGTGCGGTGGAGATGAATTCGTGGGTGTGGGCTTCCACCCCGACGGTGAGCCGCACGTAGACGTCCTGGACGACGCTAGCCTCCCCCGCGATGGCATCGAGGCGCTCGATTTCGGTCATCGAGTCCAAGACGACATGCCCGACACCGGCTTTGACCGCCGTCGTCAGCTCGGCGACGGATTTGTTGTTGCCGTGGAAGGTGATCCGCTCCGGCGGGAAGTCGGCGTGCAGCGCGACGGCGAGCTCGCCGCCGGTGGACACGTCGATGGAGAGGCCTTCCTCGTTGACCCAGCGGGCGATCTCGGTGCACAGGAAGGCCTTGGCGGCGTAGCACACGTTGTGCCCGCCGCCGAAGGCCGTCGCGAGTTCGCGGCAGCGGTAGCGGAAGTCGTCCTCGTCGATGACGAACAACGGGGTCCCGTATTCCTGGGCGAGCCGGGTGAGCGGGATCCCGGCGAGGCTGGCCGTCCCGGTGTCGTCGCGAACGATGTTGAGCGGCCAAACATTTGGCGCAAGCCGCAACAGCTCGTCGGCGGACTGCGGCCGCGGCGGGCTGTCGGGGTGCCGGGTCTCCTCGGCGTGCCGGGGACCGGCGGGGTGGACGTTCACATTCGCTCCGGGGCGGCGACGCCGAGGATCGTCAGGCCGTTGGCGATCACCTGGCGGGTGGCCGCACACAGCGCCAGGCGCGCGGTGTGCAGGTCGGTGGGTTGCTCGTCGCCCTGGGGCAGGACCCGGCACGAGTCGTAGAACCGGTGATAGTCGCCGGCGAGGTCTTCCAGGTAGCGGCACACCCGGTGCGGTTCCCGCAGGGACGCGGCCGTTTTCAGCACCCGGGGGAATTCCCCGAGGGAGCGCAGCAGCGTGCCCTCCTTGTCGTGGCTGAGCAGCTCGAGGTGCCCGGTGTCGGGAGCCAGTCCCAGTTCGGCGGCGTTGCGGGCCAGCGCCGAGAGCCGGGCGTGCGCGTATTGCACGTAGTAGACCGGGTTTTCATTCGACGCCGACGACCACAGCGCCAGGTCGATGTCGATGGGGGTGTCGACCGAGGAGCGAATCAGGCTGTAGCGCGCCGCGTCGACACCGATCGCCTCGACCAGGTCGTCGAGCGTGATCACGGTGCCGGCCCGCTTGCTCATCCGCACGGGTGCGCCGTCGCGGACCAGGTTGACCATCTGCCCGATGAGCACCTCGACGTGGGCCGGGTCGTCGCCGAACGCGGCGGCCACGGCCTTGAGCCGGGCGATGTAGCCGTGGTGGTCGGCCCCGAGCATGTAGATGCACAGGTCGAAGCCGCGCTGCCGCTTGTCCAGGTAGTAGGCGATGTCACCGGCGATGTAGGCCGGCTTGCCGTCGCTCTTGATCACGACGCGGTCCTTGTCGTCGCCAAAAGCGCTGGTGCGCAACCAGGTTGCGCCGTCCTTCTCGTAGATGTTGCCGGTCTCGCGCAGCCGGGCGATGGCCTGGTCGACCCGGCCGCTGGTGTGCATCGAGTCTTCGTGGGTGTAGACGTCGAAGTCGGTGCCGAACTCGTGCAGCGACTCCTTGATGTGGGTGAACATCAGGTCGACGCCGATCTCGCGGAACGTTTCCCGCATGTCGGCGTCGGGCAGGCCCAGCGCGTCGGGCGCCTTGGCGAGCACCTGCGCGGCGATGTCGTTGATGTAGGCGCCGGCGTAGCCGTCCTCGGGGGTTGGTTCGCCCTTGGCCGCGGCGATCAGCGAGCCGGCGAACCGGTCGATCTGGGCGCCATGGTCGTTGAAGTAGTACTCGCGCTCGACGGCGGCGCCCTGGGTGCTCAGCAGCCGGCCCAGCGCGTCGCCGACGGCGGCCCAGCGGGTGCCGCCGATGTGGATCGGCCCGGTGGGGTTGGCCGAGACAAACTCCAGGTTGATCTTGTGGCCCGCTTGCGCGTCGGAGTGGCCGAAGGTGTCGCCGGCGTCGAGGACGTTGTTGACGATCACCGCCTGCGCCTGCGCCTCCAGGCGAAGGTTGATGAAGCCGGGCCCGGCGACCTCCGCCGAGGCGATGCCGTCGGCCCGCGCCAGCGCCTCGGCCAGCCAGCCCGCCAGTTCGCGGGGGTTGGTGCCGACCTTCTTGCCCAGCTGCAGGGCCAGGTTGCTGGCGTAGTCGCCGTGCTCGGGATTGCGGGGCCGCTCCACGGTGACCGTCGCCGGCAGGGCGGCGGCATCCAGCCCGCGCTCGGCCAGCACCGCGGCGGCGGTGCTCCTGAGCAGCTCGGCGAGGTCAGCGGGGGTCACGAGCGTCCATCCTATTGGCTGAGGTGCCCGCGCCCCGAATCCATTGCGGTGACGAAGCGGACACCAGCATGCGCTACTCTGGCGGGGCCCAATGGCGCATCACCGAAGTCGAAGCGCCCCCGTAGCTCAGGGGATAGAGCGTCTGCCTCCGGAGCAGAAGGCCGCAGGTTCGAATCCTGCCGGGGGCACTCATGTTCTTGCAGTTCAGACGGTGTTTCCATTACCCACGCTGCAACTTTCACCGCGCATCAACTCAGATGGTGCATTTCAGCCCGACGTGGGCGTCGCGGTACCCGAGCCGGCGATAGAACGCCCGAGCCCTTTCGCGAGCCTCGTCCGTGGTCACCTGCGCCAGCCGTGCCCCGTGTGCTCGGCCGTAGTTGTGTGCCCACTCGACGAGTGCAGTACCAATACCCTGGGCACGTTCGGCTTTGGCGACCCGTAGCCCCTCGATCTGCAGCCGGGTGGCGCCACCGCGGGAAAGGCCGGGAATGATCGTCAATTGCACGGTCGCGACGACCTTGTCGGAACCGTTCAGGACGACTCCGAGATAGTTGGATCGGTTGCGAACGACGATGTCGTAGGCCGCCTCGTAACGTTCGAGTTCGGCGGCTTCGCGATCCTGACCGAACTCGTCGTCGGAGAGCAGCTGGGCGATCACCCCCACGTGTTCGCGCGTCGCGCGCTGCACACGATATGTGCGCTCCGCTACCCGCAGCAGTCCGCGAACCGAGGACTGCGCCAGTGCCTGTAGGCGGGCTACCAACAGGTCCAGCCACCCCCCCACGTTTGTTCGTGCGTCCGCGGTATCCGGGTAGCGGCATCGCAGATGTAGCCCGGACTCGTCCTGGATGAACCAGAGCATGACGCCGTCGGTGTCAACGCTCGCGCTCACGTACTGGGCGTCGAGTCCGACCGAGTCGATGCGCACTGGAAGTCTGCTTTGGTCCAGCCAGGAAATCGCGAACATGCCTGGCGCGATGGGCATTCCACCCCACGGAGCCAGTACGTCGGCCAGTGGCCAGGAACCAAGCTGCACGGCTTCTTTGACGGCGGCGGCCGCGGCGTGCGGCTCGGAAACCGCCGATTCCAGGACCGAATTGGTGATGAACCAGCCCACCGAGTCGTGCCATTTGTCTTCGAATCGGCTGTGCACGGGGAAAACCGCGCGCAGCGGCGCCCCGGCCAACTCGCGGGTCACCGCAGTCATGGCGACCACAGCGAGTGCCAGCGTCGAGACACCGTCGTCGCGTGCCTGCGCGGCGAACGCGGCGCCGTCATCGACATCGAACACGTCACGCACTTCAACGCGTTCCGGATGCGGCCCGGACTCGCCCAACGGCAGCGGAAACCGTGGCATCACCCCACCGCTGTCGCTGATGATCTGTGCCCATCGCGCGCGCACGCTGTCCGGTGCCGCGGGAAGGTCAAGCAGCGCTTGCGTGTGCACGACAAATGCCGGCGGCGGCGACTGCGGCGGTGACGTAGGTCCGATCCGGGCGTCGGCGAGCATCGACAACAGGTCCCGGGCAATCACCAGCATCGACCACATGTCCACGTGGGCGTGGTCGGCGGCGATCACCACCGTCAATCCGGCGGCAGTCTCCAACACACACAACCGATGTGACGGCCGCTGATAGGGCGAGCACGTCGCATTGAGAACTACCCGCAGTGCGTCGTTCACCGCCTGGCCCGGAGCGATCTCATGCTCTACCCACCCACCCGGGTGAACATCGATCTCATGCAGCTGCGGATCGCCGTCCGTCCCGGGTGTGAATGCCGTTCGTAGCGTGCCGTGGCGGGCGATCACGGCCAGCCAGGCATCGGCCAACGATTGGCGGCTGACCCCCGCCGGCAACCGAATGGACAGCGCCATCCAGGAACCGGGCCGCGCGCCCGCACCGACGTGTATGCGCTGGTCAAACGACACCGGGAGCTGCTTGCCGAGGTCAGACACCGACACGTCGTAGCCCCAGAGTCGCCCGAAGGGGAGCCGCAGGTGCGCCACGTTGGTCAGCCGCATGGCGGTACCCTAACGCCCCGGATAGCCTGAATGCTCGGTCAACGCGGTCGGCTCCGGGGCGAGCCGTCCGGTCGTGAAAAGAGTTGGGTGATGTCCACTTTCGTGGTTCCCGGAGCAGAGCTTGCGGTTGAACTGAGCGACGAAGGTGGTCATCCGGTGGTTCAACTGCACGGACTTACCTCCAGCCGGGCGCGTGACCGGGTGCTCAATCTCGACCTCGGCAGGGGCCTCAGCGGGACCCGACTGCTGCGGTATGACGCACGCGGCCACGGCAAGTCGACCGGGCGCAAGGTCCCGGAGGATTACCGATGGGAAAGCCTCGCCGAGGATCTTCTGCAGCTGCTCGACAAATGGTTTCCCGGCGAGCGGGTGCACGGGGTCGGCCCGTCGATGGGTGCCGGCACGCTGCTGCACGCGGCTGCCCGCGAGCCGGACCGCTTCGCCGGCCTCACGCTCATGGTGCCGGCCACGGCGTGGGAAACCCGGCCCGCGCAGGCGGCGATCTACCGGGCCGCGGCCGACTTCATCGAAACCGAGGGTGTCGGGGCATTCATCGCGTCGTCGCGTGGGGTGACTCCGCCGCCGGCCACGGTCGGCAGGCCCGAAACGGTTCCCGATGTGGCCGACGCGCTGCTGCCGTCACTGTTTCGGGGCGCGGCCCTCAGCGACCTGCCCGCTCGCGAAGCGGTCGCACGAATCGATGTGCCGACGACGATTCTGGCCTGGGTCGGCGACCCGGCGCATCCGATGTCGACAGCGGAATCGCTTGCCGCACTGATGCCGCGGTCAACGCTCACGGTGGCGCACATCCCGGCCGATGTCGAGACCTGGCCCCAGATCCTGAGCCAAGACGTCGCCCGCAGAGGCTGACGGGCGGGTTAGATCGTCAGCATGGGCGAACGTGTCACGTTCCAAGGTTCCACGGGCGCGATGCTGGCGGGCGTAATCGAGGTCCCGGACGGACCGGTGCGCGGCTGGGGCGTGTTCGCGCACGGCTTCACGCTGGGCAAGGATTCGCCCGCCGCGGCGCGGATTTGCAAGCAACTGGCCGCCGACGGCATCGGCATGCTGCGCTTCGACGCGCTGGGTCTCGGCGGATCGGAGGGCGACTGGGGCGACGGGTCGTTCACGGTCAAGGTCGACGACATCGCCCGGGCATGCGAATTCATGACGACCCGCGGGACGCCGGCCGACATCCTGATCGGGCACTCGTGGGGCGGCGCGGCGGTGCTCGCCGCGGCCCGACAGTCGCCCGGCGTGCGGTCGGTCGTCACCGTCGCCGCGCCCGTCGACCCGAGCCACGTCGAGAAGCATTACGACGCGGTCGTCGACCGGTGCCTGGCGGAGGGCAGTGCCGAGTGGATGGTCGGCGGGCGGACGCTGACGCTCAAGCGAGCCTTCGTCGAGGACGTGCGCGCCGCCCACCTGCGCGACAAGATCAAGGGCCTGCGGCTTCCGCTGCTGATCCTGCACTCGCCCACCGACAACACGGTCGGCATCGCCAACGCCAGCGAGATCTTCCGCCTGGCGCGCCATCCGCGCAGCTTCGTCTCGCTCGAGGGGTCGGATCACTTTCTGACCGTTCGCGGGCAAGCCCGCCGGGCCGGGCGGATCATCGGCGCCTGGGCCGATGCCTACTTGGGCGACGCGGATTGACCCCAGATCATCTGCGGGACAGCCGAATTCAGTTGCGCGCCAGGACGAACGCCTCGATGTGCCGATTGCCGGCCCGCACCTCGTACTTGCGCCAGCCCGGATACAGCTCGAGGCCCTTGGCCCAGATCTCGTCGCGCTCGTCCGGCGTGGCCAGCCGCGCGGTGGCGTGCCAGGTGTCGCGCCCGATCGACACCGTCGCCTCCGGATGGGCCTTCAGGTTGTGGTACCAGGCCGGATGCTTGGCGCCACCGAAGTTGGAGGCGATTAGCGCCAGCCCATCCGGATGCGGGATGCCGTAGACGGCGACGGTGCGGGGCTCGCCGGATTTGGCGCCGGTGGTGGTGAGCATGACCACGGGGATGCCGGTCGCGACTCCAGCGAAGCTGCTCCTGCCCCGGGTGACCGTGGTGATCAGCCGGTCGAGGTGGTGCGCGGTGTGCCGCAGCAGCGCCACGCCCACCGGCGTCGACGCGAAGCGGCGCATCGTCCGGTGGAAGAGGTTGGCGTCGGCGAAAGACTGGCTGGACATGGTGTCATTGTGGACCGCCCGGGAAGCGCGCAGACCCTATTCGGCCGAGCTGAACAAAACGCGCCACACCCGCCCCACACGACACTAAGCTGCAGCTCGTGGGCAGGAACCTGTTAGCCAACGGCCGGAGCCGATGGCTGGCCATCGCGGCCTCGCTGGTGCTGTCGGCCGGCATGGTCTACGCCCAGGGCACCAAGCCGCGACCCTCCGCGCCCACCTCGCCGCCCGCGCCCGCCACCAGCGCGGCCGCCGGACCCGCCGACGCGGCCCCCAGCGCACCGGCCAACGCCCCGCACACCGCCACCCCCGAGGAAGTGCAGATGCTGACCGCAAACGCGCCGCCGGCGACCGGCCAGCAGTTCCAGGTGGCGCTGCCCCACGGCGTCGGGTCCGAGGACAGGCTGCAGGTCAAGACGATCTGGGCGGAGCGGGCCATCAGCGTGCTGTTCCCGCAGATCACCACCATCGGCGGATACCGGGAGGACGCGCTGCCGTGGCATCCCAACGGCCTAGCGATCGACGTGATGATCCCCAACCACAACAGCCCCGAGGGCATCGAGTTGGGCAACCAGATCGCGGGCTACGCGCTGGCCAACGCGAAGCGCTGGGGAATCAACCACGTGATCTGGCGGCAAAAGATCTACCCCGGCGTCGGCGGGGGCAGCTGGACCGCCGACCTCGGGTCGGAGACCCTCAACCACTACGACCACGTGCACATCGCCACCAATGGTGGCGGATACCCGACCGGGCACGAGGTCTACTACATCGCCTCGATGACGCCCGCGCCGCAGTGACTCAGCCGGTTCCGGCGGAGTCGGCACTGAACGTGGGTTCGGCCTGACCGGCCGCCGCGCTGCTGCCGGACTTGCTGACGGCGTACCTGGCCCCTGATAGCGCGCCAAGAATTCGTTGAGAACCCGTTAAGCCCCCGTGCTGATTCTGTGATCAACGCACCAAGCGTCCACCAGAAAAATTCACCTCAGCACCAAGGAGACCCCGATGTTCTCTCGCCGTTTCACCGCCTCCGTCGTTGGCACCGCCGCCCTGGGCCTGGCCGCGCTCGGCCTCGCCGGCACCGCGGGCGCGAGCTCGGTCGACGACGCGTTCCTCGCCCAGCTGGCCTCGGACGGCATCACCCCGCCGAGCGCTTCGGTCGCCATCAAGGACGCGCACGCCGTCTGCAACGCTCTCGACCAGGGCCACTCGAGCAAGGAGGTCATCAGCGCGGTGGCCCAGGCGACCGGCCTGAGCACCAAGGGCTCCAAGACCTTCGCCGTCGACGCCGCTTCGGCCTACTGCCCGCAGTACGTCACCTCGGCCTGACCACCACCCTCACGGTGCGGGGACCCGGCGGGTCCCCGCACCGTCATGCCCGCCGCAGCAGGAACAGGCCGTAGGCGGCGACGGATTGCGCGTCGGCGATCACTCCCGAACGGATCAACTGCTCGACGTCCTCGCGGTCGAACCAGGCGCTGCGCAGGTCCTGTTCCTCGGGCTCGAGATCCGGCTCCCCCTCGGCGATTCCGGTGGCCAGAAACACCCATCCGCGCTGGCTCGTCATGCCCGGGGCGACATCGAGCCGGCCGAGCACCTCGAACGACGTCGCACTCAGTCCCGTTTCCTCGCGCAGCTCACGCCGCGCCAGCTCGGACGGGTCGGTGTCCGCCAGGCCCGGCGCGGTGCCCTGCGGGAACTCCCACCGCCGCTCCCCGAGCGGATACCGGAACTGCTCGACCAGCCGGAAGCGCCGTCCGTCGAACGGCATCACCAACGCATAGTCCGGTTTGTCCACCACGCCATAGATGCCCGGGCTGCCGTCCTGGCGACGGATGTCGTCCTCCCGGAGCACCATCCATTGGCTCCGATAGATCTCGCGGGTCGCGATGCGTTCGATCACCAACCCAGTATCACTGGGCCGCCGTGAAGCGGTCGTAGGTGCGGCGCAGGGCGCCACGGTCGGCCGAATGCAGCGCGCTGGTGAGGGCCTCGAACACGTCGACGTGTCCGACGGTGGGATCCGACGTCACCCCGCGGGTGTATTCCCACGGCAGGGACCGTCCGCGGCGCAGCACCTCGCCGAGGTACCACACCGCGCCGTCGACGAAGGGCGCGTTGCGCTCCTCGTCCAGCAGCTGCTCGGGCGTCGGGGCCTGCTGGATGACGAGCTCTTCCAGGGCATCGAGGGAATCCGGGGAGAAGTCCCATATGGCGTCGCCGCCGTAATGGTTTGCCCAGACCGGGAATTGGGCCCCGCGCTCGGCAAGCCAGCACCGGAGATATTCGCCATCCGAAAATCGTTGGGTGGCTTGCTGTTTGGCGAGCAGGCGGCGCTTGTTGGCTTCTTCGACCCGGCCCCGCACCCCGTTGGCCCACCGGCGGTCCTCGACGCGGCCGCGCCATTTCGCCAGTTCCTCCCGGGCGGCGACGGTGACGAAGTTGTCGGCGCCGAAGACCCGGGCCTCGTCGTCCACCAGCGCTTCCCAGGTGGCGACCTTCTCCCGGCAGTCCGCGGGCTCGGGCTCCCAGAGCGCGATGGTGTGCCGGGCGATCAAGGTGTGGCGGTGGTCCGGCCCCAGCTTCTCGAGCATCACCTCGAGCAGCGACCGAAGCTCGGCCAACGCGCCGGCGCCGTCGACCGACTCGCCGTGCCACTGCGCCAAGGCCATCCGCGTGCCCAGGGTGTCCTCGTGGTGGTCGCCGAGCACCCGGGACCGCGCGGCGAGGACCTGTTCACCCTCGGCGATGGCGCCCGGGTAGTCGCCGAGCTCCTTGCGCTTCTGCGCAACCCGGTCCCTGGACGTCAGCGCGGTGGGGTGCTCGACGCCCAGCACCCGCTCCTCGTCGGCCAGCAGCTGCTGCCATTCGGCCAGCGCGGCCCGCCCCTCCTGCTGCGGCCGGTCGGCGAACATGTGGCGCGCCGTCAGCGTGGTGATGTGCTCGCGGCCGAGTACCTCCTCGAACTCGGGTACCAGCTGCTCGAGGACGGCGTAGGCCCCGGCCTGGTCGCCCATCTGGAGCTGCAGGTGCACCAGCGCGAGCTTCATGTCCAACACGTTGGGGTGTCGCTCCCCCAGGATCGGGCGGCACACGGTGACCAGCTCGTTCATCAGGGGCAACGCCCCGGCGAAATCGGCCGCGGCGATGCGCTCGGAGATGAGCCGGGTTAAGGCGGCGAGCGGCCCCGGCAGTTCCGGCTGCGTCATACCGCTATCGAATCCCTCGCGAGGCCCGCTGGCAATTCACCTCGCCGTCAGCGCGTCCGGTGTCGGGCTGGCATGAATCGGCATGGTGCCTGATAGTCATAGGAACAAAACGCCAACGTCAGCAGAGGTGGGGGTTATGCCGGACGACCCGAAGCGGGCGTAACCATGCGCGGCCACATCATCGTGAGCGGTGACGACGCGTTGGCGACCACGATCGTCGAGGAGCTCAACAACGCCGGCGTGCACATCGTCAAGCTCGAAAACGCCGGCGAGCTCGAAAACGCCGAAGTCACCCGCGCCCGCGCCGTGATCTGTGTCGGCGACGACGACGCGACGAACCTCGAAATCGCGCTGCTGGCAAGGAAAGCCAACCCCCGGGTGCGGGTGGTGGCCCGGCTGGGCAACGACGTGCTGCGGACGGCGATGGCCGCCGACAAGCGCCCCGGCGCGATTCTGGACGTCGCCGACCTGGCGGCGCCCTCGGTGGTGGAGGCCTGCCTCGCGCACACCGTGCACCCGTTCGAGGCGGCGGGCATCGAATTCGTCGTCTCCGGCGCCGAGGCGCCGCGCAACGCGACGCTGCGCGAGATCTACGGCGATCTGGCACCGGTGGCGGTGATTCATGGGGAGAACTGCGCCACCCCCGGGGAGGTGGTGTCGTGCCCGGGCCGCGACCTGTCGGTACACGCCGGTGACTGGACGGCGATGATCGGCACCGCCGAGGAATTGGCCGCCCGCGGCATCAAGGTTCCGCGGCCGACGGTGACGCGCACGCGCCTGACCCGGCTGCGGCGCGCGATCGACGCAGCGCGCGCCCTGCGCGACGACGTCAACCCGATGTTCGCGCGGGCGTTGCTGGCCGCCGCGTGCCTGCTGGTCGGATCGACGGTGATCCTGCGCTTCTGCTACCAGCCGCACCCGCGGATGACGTGGCTGGACGCGCTGTATTTCAGCACCGAGACGATCGCCACGGTGGGTTACGGCGACTTCAGCTTCCTGCAGCAGCCCACCTGGCTGCGGCTGTTCAGCATCATGTTGATGTTCGCCGGCGTTACGACCACCGCGCTGCTCGTCGCCTTCATCGCCGACCTGCTGCTGTCGCGGCGGTTCGCCCACTCGGTCGGGCGGCGCCGTGCCCGCCACCTGCGCAACCACGTCATCGTGGTCGGGCTCGGGTCGTTCGGCAGCCGCGTCGTCGCCGACCTGAGGTTGGCCGGATACGACGTCGCGGTCGTCGAGCGGGACGAGAACAACCGCTACCTGTCGACCGCCGCCGACCTCGACGTGCCGGTGATCTTCGGGGACGCGACGCTGCGCCAGACCCTCGAGTCCGCCCGCGTGGATCACGCCCGCGCGGTGGCGGTGCTGACGCAGGACGACATGGTCAACATCGAAACCGGGATCGTGCTGCGCGAGATGCTGGGCCCCCGCGTCATGCCCGAAGTCGTCCGGCCCGACGTTCCCCTGGTGCTGCGCGTCTACGACCGCGTGCTGGGGGCCGCGGTGGCGCAACGGTTCGGGTTCGAAAACGTCCGGTCCACCGTCGAATTGGCCGCGCCGTGGTTCATCGGCGCCGCGATGGGCCTCCAGGTGCTGGGCACGTTCTCCGTCGGGCAGCGCTCGTTCATGGTCGGCGGCATGCACGTGGCGGCCGGCAGCGAGCTCGACGGGCTGAAGATGTTCGAGCTGTCCACCCAGACCCGCGTCATCGCGATCACTAGGCAGGACGCGCCCGTCGAGCTGCACCCGCGCCGGGACGCCTGGCTGCGCGGCGGCGACACCGTGTACCTGGTCGGCCCGTATCGGGAGTTGCTGGCGACGCTGCGCAAGGGGCAGCCGCCCCAGCAGCCGGCCGCTGGCGACGAGCGCGCGTCCGCCTAGTGGCTTAGCGCTACAGCCGGGCGGCGACGTCCGCGGCGCGGGCGAGCTGGTCGACGTCCGAGCTCGTCGGGATGAGCTGCACCTCGTCGGTGCCGATGTCGGAGAACTTGCGCAGCACCGCCAGCAGCTCCTCCTCGGTGCCGGCCCACCCGGTCGTCGGCGCCATGGCGTCGACGTACTCCGCCGGAATCCAGTTCATGTAGCGCCGCAGGTGACGGTGCACCTGGGCGCGCGCCTGATCGGGCGGCCCGAACGCGAACCAGAACGACGTCACCAGGTGCGGCCTGCCCTTGCCCGCCTGGGCCCAGGCGTCGCGCGCGACGTCGAACAGCTCGTTCTGCTTGGCGACGTCCAGGTCCAGCGTGGTCCCGGCCAGTCCGGCGGCCCAGGCGGCCGCGCTGCGGATGGTCTTCGGGCCGATGCTGCCCACCAACAGCGGCGGCCCACCGGCCTGCACCGGCGCCGGCCCGACCGGAAGCACCGACTCGGTGAGCTTTTCGCCCGCCCAGACCCGCTTCATCACGGCCACCCGGTCGGCCATCTCCCGCATGGTCTGCGTCGCCGGGTCGGCGCCGACGGCGTGGTAGTCCTCGTGCCTGCCGCCGACCCCGATGCCCACGCTCAGCCGCCCGCCGCAGAGCATGTCGCCGGTCGCCAGCGCCTTGGCCAGCATGACGGGGTCATGCAGCTGCGGCACGATCACCGTCGTCAGCAGCCGCACCCGACTGGTCCAGGCGGCCAGCGCGCCCAGCAGCGTGAGGTTGTCCGGGTTTTCGAACGCGATGCGCTCGCCCCAGCACAACGACGAGAACGGACCCTCGTCGATCGCGCGTGCCCAGCTCTGCAGAATTCCCGCATCCAAGTCCGGCTCCATCACCGGCAGCGTCATCGCAATCCGCACGACGGCGATTCTGGCATGGGAGTCAACATCGGCTCGCGCAAGTGGCAGCATGGAGCAGATGGGTTTCACCAGCAGTTCCATCGCGCACGTCCGGCTCACCGTCACCGATATCGAGCGGTCCCGGCAGTTCTACGAGAGCGTGTTCGGCTGGCCGGTCCTCCTGGAGGTGCCCGACAACGCCGACGAGGCCACCCGCGCCCAGTTGAGCTTCCTGTTCGGCGGCGTCATCTACGACCTCGGCGGCACGCTGCTCGGGCTGCGCCCGGTCGCCACCGACCGCTTCGACGAGGACCGCACCGGGCTCGACCACATCGCGTTCCGGGTGGCCACCAAGGACGAATTGGACGCCGCGGCAACGCATCTCGACGAGCTCGGCATCACGCACGAGCCGGTGAAAGACATCGGCCCGTCCTACATCCTGCAGTTCCGCGACCCCGACAACATCGCCCTGGAGCTCACCGCACCGAAATAGGATCAACACCATGGCCATCAATTTCAACCACACCATCGTCGCCGCCCGCGACAAACGCGAATCCGCGGAGTTCCTCACCGAGTTGTTCGGCCTGCCCAGCCCAAAGCCGTTCGGCCACTTCATGGTTGTGCAACTCGAACACGACGTCAGCCTGGACTATGCGGACGCTCCCGAGGGCGCGGAGATCACCCGGCAGCACTACGCCTTCCTGGTTTCCGAGGAGGAGTTCGACTCCATTTACGGCAAGATCTCGTCGCGCGGCCTCGAGCATTGGGCGGACCCGGGCGCCAACCGGCCGGGCGAGATCAACCACAGGGACGGCGGGCGCGGGGTGTACTTCCGCGACCCCTCGGGTCACGCCATGGAAATCCTGACCCGCCCGTACGGATCGGGGAGCTGAATCCGCGGGCGGGGTGCGCCTATTCGCCGGCGCGCGGCGTGCCGTGCCGCGTGCTCTCCTGCGTCCGATAGTCGTCGGCGTATTGCGCGACGTGCTTGGGCAGGGCGTTGGCGGCGACATCGGCCAGCGTGGTCTCCTCCAGCACCGAGCGCATGCTCGCGCGCAGCGCCCGCCACACGTCGGTGAGCGCAGCCGTCGGACCCGAGTACGGCAGGTCCCCCAGGCCGATGTCGCGCACGCTGGCCAGCGGTCCGTCGATGCAGCGCAGCACGTCGGCGATGCTGATCTCGTTGCCCGGACGGGCGAGTTCATAGCCGCCCTCGCGGCCCCGATGGCTCCTCACCAGGCGATCCGTGCGCAGGTTGGTCAGGATGTCGACGAGGAACTGCGGTGGTATGCCCTGCGCTTGGGCCAAGTCGTCGGTCTTCACCAACGTCCCATGGGGGACCGTGGCGAGTTGGACCATGGCCCGCACCGCGTACTCCGCCTTCGCCGACATGCGCACTCTGTGGATTGTGCCACCCGGCGGCGGCAATCAGTCGCAGCCGTGCGTCAAGCCCGCGATTCGAGCAGATCGACGATGCTCTGCGCCTGCTCCTCGACGGTGCGGTCGGGCGTAAGCCGCAGGTCGGGGTTGACCGGCGGTTGATACGGGCTGTCGATGCCGGTGAAGTGGGCGATCTCGCCGGCGCGGGCCTTGGCGTACAGCCCCTTCGGATCGCGCTGCTCGCATTCTTCGATCGGGGTGTCGCAGAACACCTCGATGAAGTCGAACCCCGCGGCGGCGTGCACATTACGAGCCATTTCGCGTTGCTCGGTCAGCGGGCTGATCGCGGGCACCAGCACGACGTTGCCCGCGTCGGCCAGCAGCGCCGCCACGTGCGCCAGCCGGCGCAGGTTCTCGGCGCGGTCGGCCATGGCGAAGCCCAGGTCGGCGTTCAGGCCGTGCCGCAGGTTGTCACCGTCGAGAACGTAAGCGGCGCTTCCCCTTTCGAGCAGCATCTGCTCGACGAGCATGGCCACCGACGACTTGCCGGAACCGGACAGGCCGGTGAACCACACCGTCTTGCCGCGCGGCCGGGCTTCGGCGGGGGCCGATGACTTGTGCCGCACGGTATTCGGGCTCGCCGTCTGCACCGAGACGTCGCGCAGCACCATGCCCGCCGCAACCGTTCCGTTGGTGTGGGGGTCGATGAGGATGAACGAACCGGTGCTGGCGTTGCGGGAGTACTCGTCGAGCAGCAGTGGCACCTGGGTGCGCAGCGAGATGCGGCCGAGTTCGTTGAGCTGCAAGGCCGTTGCCGACTTGTCGCGGTGCAGGGTGTTCACGTCGAGCCGGTAGTCCAGCCCGGTCACCCGCGCGCGCGTGGTCCGGGTGGTGTGCTTGATGACGTAGTCACGGCCCGGCTCCAGCGCCGCGTCGTCGGCCATCCAGCACACGGTCGCGTCGAAGTCCTGGGTGACGCGGGGATGGTTGTTGGTGCGGGCGATCAGATCGCCGCGCGAGATGTCGATTTCGTCGGCGAGGCTGACCGACACCGCCATCGGCGGAAACGCTTCCTCCACTGGGCCGTTCGGCCCGTGGATCGCGGTGATCCTGGTGGTCTTGCCGATCGGCAGGACGACGACCTCGTCGCCCGGGCGCATGACCCCGCTGGCCACGGTGCCGGCGTAGCTCCGGTGGTCCTGATGCTCGCGGGTGTGCGGCCGGATGACGTACTGGACGGGGAATCGCACGTCGACCAGGTTGCGGTCACCGGCGATGTAGACCTCCTCCAAATGCGACAGCAGCGCCGGGCCCTCGTACCAGGGGGTCTGGTCGGACTTGGTCACCACGTTGTCGCCGTGCAGCGCGGAGATCGGGATGGTGGCCACGTCGTGCACGTCCAGGCGCGCGGCGAAGGCGTGGAATTCGTCGCGAATCGCCTCGAATTTCTCCCTGTCCCAGCCGATCAGGTCCATCTTGTTCACCGCGAGCACGATGTGCTGGATGCCCAGCAGCGAGGCCAGGAAGGCGTGCCGGCGGGACTGCTCCAGCAGGCCGTGCCGGGCGTCGACGAGCACGATCACCAGCTGGGCCGTGGACGCGCCGGTCACCATGTTGCGGGTGTACTGGATGTGGCCCGGGGTGTCGGCGATGATGAATTTCCGCTTGGGAGTGGCGAAGTAGCGGTAGGCGACGTCGATCGTGATGCCCTGCTCGCGTTCGGCGCGCAGGCCGTCGGTCACCAGCGCCAGGTCCGTGTAGTCGTGGCCGCGCTCCTTGGACGTCTGCTCCACCGCCGCCCACTGGTCCTCCATGACGGCCTTGGAGTCGTAGAGCAGCCGCCCGATCAGCGTGGACTTGCCGTCGTCGACGGAACCCGCGGTGGCCAGGCGAAGCAGCGTCGTCGGTGTGGCCATCAGAAGTACCCCTGCCGTTTGCGGTCTTCCATCCCGGCCTCCGAGATGCGGTCGTCGGCCCGGGTCGCGCCGCGTTCGGTCAGCCGCGACACCGCGGTCTCGGCGATGACCTCCTCCACGGTCGAGGCCTCCGACTCCACGCATCCGGTGCAGGTGACGTCGCCGACCGTGCGGAATCGCACGGTCGCTTCGAACACCGGCTCGTCGTCGCGCGGCCGCATGTGCCGGTCGACCGCGAGCAGCATGCCGTCGCGGCGAAACACCTTGCGCCGGTGGGCGTAATAGATCGAGGGCAGCGCGATGTCCTCCGCGCCGATGTAGGACCAGATGTCGAACTCGGTCCAGTTGGACAGCGGGAACGCGCGGATGTGCTCGCCCTTGTGGTGCCGGCCGTTGTACAGGTTCCACAGCTCGGGCCGCTGCGCCTTCGGGTCCCACTGGCCGAACTCGTCGCGGAAGCTGAACACCCGCTCCTTGGCGCGCGCCTTCTCCTCGTCGCGGCGGGCGCCGCCGAACGCCGCGTCGAACTTGTTCTCCCGGATGGCGCGCAGCAGCGTCACCGTCTGGATCGAGTTGCGTCCCTGCTTGGGCTCGACGACCCGGCCGGCGTCGATGTCCTCCTGGACCGAGGCGATCACCAGGCGCACGCCGTGCTCGGCGACCAACTCGTCGCGGGTGGCGATCACCTCGTCGAAGTTGTGGCCGGTGTCGACGTGCATCACCGGGAAGGGCAACCGCCCGGGCCGGAACGCCCGCAGCGCCAGGTGCAGCATGACGATGGAGTCCTTGCCGCCCGAGAACAGCAGCACCGGCCGCTCGAACTCGGCGGCCACCTCCCGGATGATGTGGATCGCTTCGGCCTCGAGCGAGCGCAAATGGCTCAGCTCGTATTGGCCGGCGGCGGGGCCCGCCTTCAGATCGCTGGTCATGGCTTCCTCGAGTAAACCTGGTAGAGTCGGTCAAGTTTGGCAGCTTTGCCCTACATAGCATCAGTTCGGCCCGACGGTTGTCAAGTGCCCGGCGTTGCGATGGCGCGGCGGCCGGACACCGGACATATCGGGTCAAGTGCGGCGGCGGCCCTTTTCCGGCCGGTCTGCGGTGCGACAGCAGAGCGGATGCCTGCCGAACCCGCACCGAGTGGCCGTGACGTCATCGCGGCGTTCCTGCCCCAGTCGCCATTCGTCGCAAAGCTGGGCATCGTCGCCGACCGACTCGACGACCGGGAGGTCAGGCTGCGGCTGCCATGGGATCCCGCCAACGTGACCCTCGGCGACATGGTGCACGGCGGCGCGATCGCCACCCTCGTCGATGTCACCGTCATGGCCGCGGCCTGGTGCGGCGCGCAGGCTCCCCCGGAGCTGCGGGGCGTGACCGTGTCGATGACGTTGGACTTCATGGCCCCGGCCCGCGCCACCGACGTCATCGGGGTCGGCCGGGTGCTGCGGCGCGGCCGGTCGCTGGTCAACTGCGAGGCCGAGATCGTCGACCCGCAGGGCACGCTCGTCGCGAAGGCCCTGGCCACCTACAAGGTGGGCTGAACGCTAGGCCCTGATTTCCTGCAGCTTCCCAGTGGCGACGTCGAAGACGAAACCGCGCGCGGACACGTGCTTGGTCACGAACGGGCTGGCCTCGATGCGGCGCAACGACTGCCGGACGTCCTCGGCGACGTCGGGGAAGGCCTCGGCCGCCCACGGCGGCTTGAGGCCAATCTCCTCTTGAATGGCGCGCTTGAAGTCGTCGTCGGCGAAGGTGAGCATCCCGCAGTCGGTGTGATGGATCAGGATGATCTCCCGCGTCCCCAAAAGCCGCTGACTGATGGCCAGCGAGCGGATGACGTCATCGGTGACGACTCCCCCGGCGTTGCGGATCACGTGCGACTCGCCCTCGTTGATGCCAAGGACGCGATAGACGTCGATCCGGGCGTCCATGCACGCGACCACCGCGACGTGTTTGGCCGGCGGCAAGGGCAGCGGCCCCTGGAAGGTGCTCGCATATTGGGCGTTGTTGGCCAGGTAGTCGTCGGTAACCGTCACGCGAGCCTCCTCGGAAAATGTCGCAACACCGCGGTGCATGCTAACAACGGGCCACCGATTATTGACGCATGAAAATCAGCCGGATCACAAGGATCCGGCCGCCGCAACGGGCCGGTCGGGGCCCGGCTCGTTAACCTGTCCCAATGCGAGGCGGGTGCGTCCGGGGATGATTCGCTTCTTGGCGCGCCGCCTGCTCAACTACGTGGTGCTGCTGGCGCTGGCATCGTTTCTCACGTTTTGCCTGACGTCGGTGGCCTTCCGGCCGCTGGACAGCCTGCTGCAACGCAGCCCGCGGCCGCCGCAGTCCGTGATCGACGCCAAGGCCCACGCGCTCAACCTGGACAAGCCGATACCGATCCGCTACGCCCAGTGGGCCTCGCACGCCGTTCGCGGCGACTTCGGCAAGACCATCACCGGCCAGCCCGTCGGGGCCACACTGTGGCGCCGCGTGGGAGTCACGCTGCGGCTGCTGGTCATTGGGTCGCTCGCGGGCACGGTGCTGGGCATCGTGGCCGGCGCGTGGGGCGCCATCCGCCAATACCGACTGAGCGACCGCCTCGTCACCATGGTGGCCCTGCTGATCCTCAGCACCCCGACGTTCGTCATCGCCAACCTGCTGATCCTGGGTGCGCTGCGGGTGAACTGGGCGCTCGGCGTGCACCTGTTCGACTACACCGGGGAAACCTCACCGGGCGTGGGCGGCGGGGCCTGGCACCAGTTGGTGGACCGGCTGCGGCATCTGATCCTGCCCACGCTCACCCTCACCTTGGCCGCCGCCGCCGGATACAGCCGTTATCAGCGCAACGCGATGCTCGACGTCCTGGGCCAGGATTTCATTCGCACCGCGCGCGCCAAAGGGCTCACCCGCCGGCGTGCGCTGGTCAAGCACGGGCTGCGCACCGCGCTGATCCCGTTGGCCACCCTGTTCGCCTACGGGGTGGCCGGGCTGGTCACCGGCGCGGTGTTCGTGGAGAAGATCTTCGGCTGGCACGGCATGGGCGAATGGCTGGTGCAGGGCATCGCGACGCAGGACACCTACATCATCGCCGCGATCACGCTGTTCTCCGGGACGGTGGTGCTGCTGGCCGGCCTGCTGTCGGACGTCTTCTACGCGGCCCTCGATCCAAGGGTGCGGGTGTCATGACGTCCGAGCCCACAGTCGAAGCGGCTCAAGGGATTTCGTCCCCAAAAGCCGAGGAGTTCACCTCGCGCCGCACCCTGGTGCTGCGCCGGTTCCTGCGCAACCGGTTGGCGGTCGCCGCGCTGACGCTGCTGGTGCTGTTGTTCGTCGGCTGCTACACGCTGCCGGCGGTGCTGCCGTTCTCCTATGACGACCTCGATTTCGACGCGCTGCTGCAACCGCCGAACGCCCGGCACTGGCTGGGAACCAACGCGCTGGGCCAAGACCTGCTGGCGCAGATCCTGCGGGGCATGCAGAAGTCGATGCTGATCGGGGTGTGCGTGGCGGTCATCTCCACCGGCATCGCCGCCACCGTCGGCTCGATCGCCGGATATTTCGGCGGCTGGCGGGACCGGGCGCTGATGTGGTTGGTCGACCTGCTGCTCGTGGTGCCCAGCTTCATCCTCATCGCCATCGTCACCCCGCGCACCAAGAGCTCCGCCAACATCCTGATGCTCGTCCTGCTGCTGGCCGGGTTCGGCTGGATGATCAGTTCGCGCATGGTGCGCGGCATGACCATGAGCCTGCGCGAACGCGAATTCATCAGGGCCGCAAGGTACATGGGCGTGTCCAGCCGCCGGATCATCCTGCGTCACGTGGTGCCCAACGTGGCCTCGATCTTGATCATCGACGCCGCCCTCAACGTCGCATCGGCCATCCTGGCCGAGACGGGGCTGAGCTTCCTCGGCTTCGGCATTCAGCCGCCCGACGTGTCGCTGGGCACGCTGATCGCCAACGGCACCCAATCCGCGACCACCTTCCCGTGGGTGTTCCTGTTCCCGGCGGGCGTGCTGGTGCTGATCCTGGTGTGCGCCAACGTGACCGGCGACGGCCTGCGCGACGCGCTCGATCCGGGCGCCGGCATGTTGCGGGGTGGCGACCGGTGAGCGCGCTGCTGGAGGTGACCGACCTGGCCGTGACGTTTCCGACGGATGGCCAGCCGGTGACCGCCGTGCGCGGCATCAGCTATGACATCGCCCGGGGCGAAGTGGTGGCGATGGTCGGCGAATCCGGTTCGGGCAAGTCGGTTTCGGCGATGGCGGTGGTGGGCCTGCTGCCGGAGTACGCGCGGGTGCGGGGCTCGGTGCGGTTGCAGGGCACCGAGCTGCTCGGCCTGGGCGACGACGCGATGTCGCGGTTCCGCGGCAAGACGGTCGGCATGGTGTTCCAGGATCCGATGTCGGCGCTGACGCCCGTCTACACCGTCGGCGACCAGATCGCCGAGGCGATCGAAATCCACCAGCCGCGCGTGGGCCGCAACGCCGCCCGCCGGCGCGCGGTGGAACTGCTCGAGCTGGTCGGCATCGCGCAGCCCGAACGCCGCGCCCGCGCCTTCCCGCACGAGCTGTCCGGCGGCGAACGCCAGCGCGTCGTCATCGCGATCGCGATCGCCAACGACCCGGACCTGTTGATCTGCGACGAACCCACCACCGCGCTCGACGTCACCGTGCAGGCGCAAATCCTCGAGGTCCTCAAGACCGCGCGCGACATCACCGGCGCCGGCGTGCTCATCATCACCCACGACCTGGGCGTGGTCGCCGAGTTCGCCGACCGCGCACTGGTGATGTACGCCGGCCGGGTGGTCGAATCCGCCGGGGTGCACGACCTGTACCGCGATCGCCAAATGCCCTACACCGTCGGGCTGTTGGGCTCGGTTCCGCGGCTCGACGCCGCGCAGGGCACTCGGCTGGTGCCCATCCCCGGCGCGCCGCCGTCGCTGGTGGGGCTGGAACCCGGCTGCCCCTTCGCGCCGCGTTGCCCGCTGGTGATCGACGAATGCCGCACGGAGGAACCGGAGTTGCTCGCCGTCGGCGCCGGTCACCGCGCGGCCTGCATCCGCACCGATCAGGTCAACGGGCGCAGTGCCGCCGACATCTACGGGGTCAAGACGGACATCCACCGGCCGGAATCCGGCGACTCGCCGGTCGTCGTGCGGGTGCGCGATCTGGTCAAGACGTTCCGGCTGACCAAAGGCGTGGTGCTGCGCCGCACCGTCGGTGAGGTGCGCGCGGTCGACGGTGTCGGCTTCGAACTGCGGCAGGGCCGCACCCTGGGCATCGTCGGCGAGTCGGGTTCGGGCAAGTCGACCACCCTGCACGAGATCCTGGAACTCGTTGCGCCGCAAGCCGGCTCCATCGAGGTGCTCGGTGCCGATGTCGCGACCCTGACCGCGTCCCGCCGGCGAAGTCTGCGGCGCGACATCCAGGTTGTGTTCCAGGACCCGGTGGCGTCGCTGGACCCACGGCTGCCCGTCTTCGACCTGCTCGCCGAACCGTTGCTGGCCAACGACTTCGGCAAGAGCGAGACCAACGCCCGGGTCGCCGAGTTGCTCGACATCGTTGGGTTGCGCCGGGCCGACGCCGCGCGCTACCCCGCCGAGTTCTCCGGCGGGCAGAAACAGCGCATCGGCATCGCGCGGGCGCTGGCGTTGCAGCCGAAGATCCTGGCGCTCGACGAACCGGTGTCGGCCCTCGACGTCTCCATCCAAGCCGGCATCATCAACCTGTTGCTCGACCTGCAGGAGCGGTTTAGCCTCTCGTATCTGTTTGTCTCCCATGATCTTTCGGTGGTCAAGCACCTCGCGCACCAGGTGGTGGTGATGTATGCCGGCACAATTGTGGAGCAGGGCGACAGCCGGCAGGTATTCGGCGACCCGCAGCACGACTACACCCGGCGGCTGCTGGGCGCCGTGCCACAACCCGATCCGGGCAAACGTGTCTAGGCGGGTGGCGACGGCGCTTCTCGCCATGGCGGTGGGGATCTCGGGATGCTCACCGGCCATCAGCCTGATGCCGGAGACCGGCCACGGCGCCGAGATCGGCACGACCAGCGACATCAATCCCCACGATCCCGCCACGCTGCAGGACGGCGGCAGCCTGCGCCTGGCGCTCACCGACTTCCCGCCCAACTTCAACATCCTGCACATCGACGGCAATTCGGCCGAAGTCGCCGCCATGATGAAGGCCACGTTGCCGCGGGCATTCATCCTCGGCGCTGACGGCTCGACCACCGTCGACACCGACTACTTCACCAGCGTCGAACTCACCGGCACCGCACCGCAGGTGGTGACCTACACGATCAACCCCAAGGCGGTGTGGTCCGACGGCACACCGATCACGTGGGAGGACATCGCCAGCCAGATCCACGCGCTGAGCGGCGCCGACAAGACGTTCGAGATCGCCGGGCCCAGCGGCGCCGACCGCGTCGCGTCGGTCACCCGGGGCGTGGACGACCGGCAGGCCGTCATGACCTTCGCCAAGCCGTACGCCGAGTGGCGCGGCATGTTCGCCGGCAACGGCATGCTGCTGCCCCGCAGCATGACCGCCACGCCCGAGGCCTTCAACAAGGGCCAACTCGACGGGCCCGGCCCGTCCGCGGGCCCCTTCATCGTCACGTCGCTGGACCGAACCACCCAGCGGATCGTGTTGTCCCGCAACCCGAAATGGTGGGGTGATCGACCGCGCCTGGACAACATCACCTACCTGGTGCTCGATGACGCCGCGCGGCTACCGGCGTTGCAGAACAACACCATCGACGCGTCCGGCGTCGGCACCGTGGACCAGCTGACCATCGCCCAGCGCACGAAGGGCATCTCGATCCGGCGCGCCCCGGCCCCCGCGTGGTCGCACTTCACGTTCAACGGCGCGCCCGGATCCATCCTGTCCGACAAGGCGTTACGGCTCGCGGTGGCCAAGGGCATCGATCGGCGCACCATCGCCAAGGTCGTCCAGTACGGGCTCACCAGCGACCCGGTGGCGCTGGGCAACCACATCTACGTCGCGGGGCAGAAGGGCTACCAGGACAACAGCGCGGTCGTCCCCTACGACCCGGAGGCGGCCAAACGCGAGCTCGACGCCCTGGGGTGGAGGCTCAACGGTCAGTTCCGGGAGAAGGACGGCCGCCAGTTGGTGATCCGCGATCTGTTCTACGACGCCCAGGGCAGTCGGCAGTTCGCCCAGATCGCGCAGCACAGCCTCGCGCAGATCGGTGTCAAGCTCGACCTCGTGGCCAGAGCCGGCAGCGGATTCTTCACCAACTACATCAACGTCGGGGACTTCGACATGGCCCAATTCGGTTGGCTGGGCGACGCTTTCCCGCTCTCGGCACTGACCCAGATCTACCTGTCGAGCGGGGAGAGCAACTTCGGCAAGATCGGCGGCCCCCAGATCGACGCGGCGATCGAGCGGACGCTGGAAGAACTCGACCCCGAAAGGGCGAGGGCGCTGGCGAACGACCTCGACAAGCTCATCTGGGCCGAAGGCTTCAGCCTGCCGCTGACGCAATCGCCGGGCGACGTCGCGGTCCGCAGCACGCTGGCCAACTTCGGCGCGGCCGGTCTGGGCGACTTGCGCTACACCGCAATCGGGTTCACGCGGAGTTGATGCGGCGCAGCCAGGCCGGGATCGGCAGGGCGCCCTCCACGGTGGCGGCCACCCCGATCGCCTTCCACAGCAAGCGCAGCTCGGGGCGCGCCGGAAGGGCGTCGAGCGCGGGCGCTTCCGCGATGAGGCTCTCGGCTTCGCCGCGCCACACCGCTTTTGCGATGGCGATCGCGGCGGGCTCGCGAAAGTCCAGCGCGCTGTGCGCCATGTTGGGCAACTTCAGCAACACCGCGTTGGGGAGCAGCAGGGCCTCGCGCTCGGCGACCGCCGGCGGGGTGATCAGATCACGACCGCCCGACACCACCACGTTGGGCCAGTTGAAGTTCGGCAGCTCGGTCGGCAGGTCGTAGGGCTCGTCCTCGAAAGACACCTTCTGCGTGCGCGCCTCGCGTTCGGCGACGGCGGGGTCGAGCGGCAATCCGTCGGGTTCCGCGGCGTAGTCGAGCTCGCGGAACGCGATGCGGCTCACCAGGTCTTCCTCGTAGCGATACGGCAGGTGGCTCAGGGTGGTGAACCGGGACAGCGCCCACCACAACAGCTTTCGGCCGTCCAGCAGCAGGTCGAGTTGGCGCTCGAGCAGCTCGGCGCCGCCGTAACCGTAGATGGTCGCCACGACCTGGGTGGCCGCGGCGGTCATCACGCCGGCGTCGACGAGTTTGCGCATTTTCGGCGCCAGCGCGGCGGTTTCGGGGCTGTCGCCCCTGAGCAGCAGCCGGCGGATCGCGCGGCGCACGATCACGATGTCATGCCGTGACAGCAGCGGCGAGTCCAGCACCATGGCCCGCACCCGGCCGGGATGGCGCACGCCGAACCCGGAGGCGATGTAGGTGCCGTACGAGGCGCCGTAGATGACGGCCGAGTCGACGTGGGCGTCGTCGAGCACGGCGGCGATGTCGTCGACGACCTGGTTCACGGTGATCGCCTCGGGCGGCAGATCCGCGCCGGTGTCGTCGTGGCGGGACATGCCCACCCCGCGGTGTTCGATCATGATGACGTCCAGGCCCGCGGCCGCTGCGCGGCGCCGCAGACCCCTGTACATCTGCACCGAGGCCACCCCGGGACCTCCCGGGATGATGACGACCGGGTGGGCGGACTTCCTTCCGGTGCGCACGTAGTACAGATCGAACTCGTCGGGGTTATCCGGGGAGATCGGCCGGCGCACGGGCCGCACACCTGGTAGCGCCGCCAGCTTCTGCTGCGTGCGGCGCCGCTTCGCAGTCATCGTCATCGGTGTCGCCCCGCCATGGCCCCATTCTGCCCGTGAGCCGGATTGGCGCAGTTCAGGCCCCGGGCTAGGCGCTGAGATCGATGCGGTGCGCGCCCTTGACGCCGTCGTACCGGTCGGGGCTGCAGGTCAGCACGATCACCTGCCCGTGCGTGCCCACCGTGTCGAAGACCTCGCCCATCTTCGCCAGCCGGTCGGGATCGCTGAACCCCAGCGCGTCGTCGACGACCACCGGGACGGCGTCCTCCTTGGCGACCATGGCCGCGCCGGCCAGCCGCGCGAGGATGCCGAGCTGCTCCTTGGCTCCGCCCGACAACGATTCGTAGGGCACCGTGACGCCATTGAGCGTGCGGCTGCGGATGCACAGGTCGCTGTCGATGTCGACCTCGAAGGTGGGGCCGAACACCGGCCGCCCGAGCCGTTGCAGTTCGGCGCGGTAGGGCTCGACGTACCGCTGGCGGGTGGTGTCGCGGTGGCGCGTCATCACCGACCGCAACAACCGCGCCGCGCGCGCCCGGCTGCCCACCCGGATGTGCTCGCTGACGGCGTGCTCACGTTCGGTTTCCGCGGCGTCGAGCTTGCCCTGGCGCCCCTCGCCGCCGAACACCGACAGTTCGATGGTGGTCTCGCGCAACTCCCGGGCCGCCTCGTCGTAACGCTCCCGCAGTTCCTCCGTTTGCTTTGTCGCGGCGGCCAATTCGGCCTGCACCGCGCTCGGGTTCGCCGCCGCCAGCGCGCCTGCCAGTTCGGCGTGGCGGCCTTCGGCGGCCCGTGCCGCCCGCAGCGCCGTGTCCGCCGCCGACGCCAGCTCGTCATCACCGGCCGATGCCCGCTCATGGGCCAGCCGGTCGGTGGCGGCGCCGAGCTCGCCGCGCTGCGTCTCCAGCGCGTTCTGGAGAACCGTTGCGCGGGTGGATAACTCGGTGAGCCGCGCGGTGGTGGCGGCGGCACTCCGGCGGTGGTCCTCGGATTCGGCCGTCGCCGTCAAGACCGCCGCTTCGAGGGCCGCGAGTTCGTCGCGGGCGGCGCCGATGTCCGCCGCGGGCTGGTCCGACTCTGGTTGCCCGGCGCGCAGCTGCTCGAGCCGGGCGCGTAGTTGGTCGATCTCCTCGTCACCGCACAGGCCGGCCAGGGTGGCGCTCAACTGGTCGCGGCTGCTCTGCAGTTCGCGGCGCTGCTGATCGGAGGCTCGAGCGGCGGCGACATCGGTCACCACGGCGGCGGCCAAGGCGGCAGCCAGTTCTTGTTGTGCCGCATCGTGTTTCGCCTGCACATCGAGCGTCGTCGCGCCGGGCGTGATCCGCGCGGCGAGGACGCCGGGGACCCGGACCGCGGTGGGCCCGGTGGTCGTGGTGGACCAGGTCTCGCCCTCGGACAACGAGATTCGCTGGTCGCCGACGACGAGCTCGATGGCTGCGGCGGCGGTGAACTCGACGGCGGCGGACGTCGATGCCAGCTGGTCGCCGATGCGCTCGACAGCGGCCGCGGCGGTCTCGATGCGTCGCAGCAGCTGCTCGGTGATGGCGATCTCGCCCAGCGCCGCGCACACTTGGTCGCGGTTTTGTTGGATGGCGTCAACCTTGGCCAGCCGGGCGCTCAACCGCTCGGCCTCGTCGCGATTGGCGAGCTGAGCCACGGTGTTGCGGGCGGATTCGGCGCGGCGTTGTAGGTCCGCAAGGGCTTCGGCGGCTTCCTGAGCCGCGGCGGCGGCGGTCTGGGCGTCGACCTGAGCCACCCCGCACGCTTCGACGGCCTCCAGTGCCTGGGCCTCGGCGGCCGCGACAGCGGCTGTGCGGGCGTCGATTTCGGCGAGTAGTTGCAGCCGCGCGTTGTGCGCGGTTGTCGCCGCGGCGCTCGTCGCCACCGCGGCGGTCGCGACCAACCCGGCCTCGCGCGCCTGGCCGGTCAGTTCGGCGATCCTTTCCGCGGCCTCCTGCGCGGCGACGAGCCGGGGGCCTGCGGCGACGCGTTGCTGCTCGAGCTCGGCCACCTGTTCGGTCAGGACGGCGTGCCGATTCACCCGCTCGTCGACCTCGGCGACCGCCGCGGCGCATTCCGCCACCGCGGCCTCGGCGTCGGCCAGCCGGGTGATCGCCGCGGCCCATTCACCGGTGGGACGCCCGGTCGGGGTGAAGTAGCGCCCATACTCCGCGTCGATGCGTTCGATGAGCAACGGCTCGGTGCCGGACAGCGCGCCGGTGTCGCCGGCGGCCACATCGAGCGCACGCGACAGCGCGTCGCAGCCCGATAAATCCACCGCGGCCGTCGACGCGGACTGCAGCACCCGCTGGGCATGCCACAGGTCGCTGTCCACCGTTTCGGCGAGCATCGCGCGGACCCGTTCGTGCGCCTCGTCGCCGGTGAGCTGCTCGTGGTGCGGCGCCTGAATCGTCAGCTCGGTTTCGCATTTCTTGTGGAACCGCTTGCGATAGACGAATCGATAAGGGCCGCAACTCAGTTCGGCGCTCACCTCGGAGCCGACGTCGCTGTGGGTGGGCTTGACCTGCTTGACTTCCTTCTTCGTCGAGCGGTCCCTGGCCTCCAGCAGCAGGTCCAAGGCTTCGATCATCGACGACTTGCCGACCTCGTTGGCGCCGCACAGCACGACGACGCCGTGGTCGGGGAAGTCGATCTCGCGGTGCGTGATGCCGCGGTAGTTCGTCAGGATCAGGCGGTGCAACTTCATGCGGCGCCCCGATCGGTGAGGCGTAGTAGTAATGCCAGCGCGGCCTGCGCGTCGACGGCGTGCTCGGAGTCTCCCTCGCGGGCGGTGGCCACCAGTTCGTCGACGGCCGCGGCGGCGAATCCCCCGATGCCGAGGTCGCTGAATTCGCCGTCGGCCGGGATGACCGCCAGGTCGGTGCGGCGGTCCCACAGGCCGAGCCAGGCGTACAAGCGGGAGTACTTGTCCAGACACGCATCCAGCGCGGCGCGGTCGGTGACCGTCAGCGATCCGGTGAGCGCCAACCGCACCACGGTGCGCTCCTTGTCGGTCATCAGGTCCAGATTCAGGTCCAGGTCGGCGATGTCGCGGCTGGTGTCGACCTGCCGGTGCATGGTGACGAACCGCCAGCGGCCGACGTGCCGCGGCTCCACCGTGACGGGGCGGCGCGGGTCGGCTTCGTCGATCTCGACGATGAGGACATGGCCCGGATCCGATTCGACGTCGTCGAAGTTGGTGACCTCCGGCGCGCCCGAATACCAGACCCGGCCACTGTTGCCGACCTCGGTGCGCGAATGCTTGTCCCCCAGTGCGACATAGTGCACGGCGCCGGCCGCCAGCGCGTCCTCGAGCGCGGCGAGCCGGATCAGGGAGGGCTTGTCGCGATCGGGGTCGAGGATGTCGACCCCGCCGTGGGCGACGAGGATGCGGGTGACGGGCCCGGGCGTCAGGCCGCCGAGAACTTCCGCAACCAAATCGGTGGTGGGGGCCTTGGATCGCCACGGCGCGGCGACGATCTCCAGACCGGGCCGCACCTGATGGATGCCGGCCCGGTCGAGCACCACCACGTTGTCGGGGCGTTCGGCGGCGAACAGCGCGCTGGTGTAGACCGACGAGGCGTCCAGCGGGTCGTGGTTGCCCGGCAGCAGGTAGACCGGAATCCCGATGGCGCGCATGGCTTCCAGGCTCTGCCCGACGACCTGCGGGGGAAGCTGATTGTGCTCGAAGACATCGCCGGACACCACGACGAACTCGGCGCCAACCTCCGCCGCCAGCGCTCCCAGACCGGCCACCGCGTCGCGCCGGGCCGCGGAGTAGCGCGGCTGGGCGTCACCGGCAAGGAAGTGCCGCGTCATGCCGAGCTGCCAGTCGGCGGTGTGCAGGAATCGCATGGCGGCGGCCCCCTTTCGAACTGCGTGGTTATCCGGGCATCGCGAGCTTAAGTCCGCGCACCGACAAGACGCGGGACCTCGCCCGGCAGGTCTCCGAGCGGGTATTTTGCGGCTTTTTGGTCCGGCGGCCGCACGGCTCGGGCGAAGTTTTGAAAGTTTTTGCGCGAGTGTGAATCTATGGCGATTCTCGGGCGCGTTTTTGTCGGTGGGGGTCGCTAGGTTCGGGGGTATGAGTACTGATCCGGAGGCGGTGTCGGCGGCGTTCGACGCCATCGATGCCGCCTTGGAAACTCTGCGCGGCTACGACTGCAATGCCCTGGGCACCCGCGCGCAGTTGGCCTACCTGGAACGCTGCGAAAGGGTGCGCCGGCAGCTGCCGGCCCTCGAGCATCCGGTGATCAACACCCTGGGCCGGCAGGCCACGGCCGAGGAGTTGTGTGGCAGCCTGCCGCAGGCGATTGCCGAGGCGACGCTGATCAGCCGCGCCGAGGCGTCGAGGCGGGTGAAAGAAGCCGTCGACCTAGGACCCCGGCACGGGCTGACCGGCGAACCTTTAGCACCGATCCTGCCCGCGACCGCCGCCGCCCAACGCGACGGCGCCCTGGGCCCCGGGCAGGTGGGGGTGATCCGCCGGTTTTTTCACCAGTTACCCGCCGCGGTGGATGCGCCCACCCGGGCGGCCGTGGAGGCCGACCTCGTCAGGTATGGAACGCAGTATCGGCCCGAGCAATTGGCGGGGCTGGCCGAGCATGTCGCCGATTGCCTTAACCCCGACGGCACCTACAGCGACGCCGAGCGCGCCCGCCGCCGCGGCCTCACCCTGGGCAAGCAACAAGCCGATGGCATGTCGGAGCTGCGCGGGCTGCTCACCCCCGAGCTGCGGGCCACCCTCGAGGCGGTGCTGGCCAAGCTGGCCGCCCCCGGCATGTGCAACCCCCTCGACGACACGCCGTGTGTGGACGGCACCCCGAGTCAGCAGGCCATTGATCACGATGGGCGCAGCGCCGCCCAACGCAACCACGATGCGTTGTTGGCGGCATCACGCGCGCTGTTGGCCTCGGGAAAACTCGGCCGGCACAACGGGTTACCGGCCTCCATCATCATCACCACCACCCTGCAGGAGCTGCAGACCGCCGCCGGGCACGGGCGCACCGGCGGCGGCACCCGCCTGCCGATCAGCGACGTGATCCGGCTGGCCCGCCACGCGCATCACTACCTGGCCATCTTCGACGACGACGCCACACCGCTGGCGCTGTATCACACCAAACGCCTCGCCAACCCCGGCCAACGGATCGTGCTCTACGCCAAGGACCGCGGCTGCACCGCCCCGGGCTGCACCGTGCCCGGCTACCTGTCCGAAGTCCACCACGTCACCGACTACGCCCGCAGCCGCCGCACCGACATCAACGACCTCACCTTCGCCTGCGGACCCCATCACCGCCTGCTCACACCCGGCGGCTGGCGCACCCGCAAAAACACCAAAGGTGACACCGTCTGGATCCCCCCACCCCACCACGACAGGGGCCGGCCCCGCACCAACACCTTCCACCACCCCGAAAAGCTCCTCCGCGACGGCGACGGCGACGGCGACGCGGCATAAGGATTAGCGTGTCTGCCGTGGGAGATGACCGCACGCTGCTGTTGATGCGTCACGCGAAATCCGATTACCCGCCCGGCGTAGCCGACCACGAGCGGCCGTTGGCGCCGCGCGGCATCCGAGAAGCCGGGCTCGCCGGTGACTGGCTGCGCGCCAACGTCCCTGCCGTCGACGCCGTGCTGTGCTCGACCGCGACGCGCGCGCGAGAGACGTTGGCCAACACGCACGTCGACGCGCCGGTGCGCTATAGCGAGCGGCTGTACGGGGCTACGGCCGGCACCATGATCGAGGAGATCACCGCGGTCGGCGACGACGTGCAGACGCTGCTGGTCGTGGGTCACGAGCCGACGATGTCCGACCTGGCCCTCGGACTGGCCGGCGAGGGCACCGATGCCGCTGCGGCCGAACGGATTTCGGTCAAGTATCCGACGTCGGCTATCGCCGTGCTGACCGTGCCGTCCGGCTGGAAGGGTCTCGAACTCGGGCGCGCCGCACTGATCGGGTTCGAGGTGCCGCGCTAGCCCGCTACGAGTTGGTGGCCAGCGTCAGCTCCATCAGCTTGAGGGCCTGACCGCACGCGTCGATGCCGGGCGCCTGGGGATTGACCCACCAGCCGACCACCCCGGCGGCGTCGCTGGCGACCCCGCACGCGCCGTTCGGGTCGTCCGGGCGCATCACGATCGAATCGATTCCGGCGATGTTCCGCGTCTCGACTTTGTACTTCAAGAAGTCGGCGACCTTGCGTTCGTTGCTGAGGCTGCCCTGCTCGAACCAGAACCGGGTGATGTCGATCAGCCCCGCCGGGTTGGCCGCCTGCCATCGGCAGATGGCGCCCACGAACGTGCTCTGAATGTCGAGCGGGTCGGCGCCCACCGTCTTGGCCAGGATGTCGCTGGTGAGCACCTCACACTCCTTGAGCAGGTTCGGGTACTGCTGCTGGGAGTTGTTGTTGCGGGTCGGGCCCCCCGCCTTGACGGCGGTGCCGCCGACCGACCTCGAACAACCCGTCATCACCACCAGCGAGGTGATCAAGACGGCTACGGCGGCGCGGACGCTTCTTCTGGTCATTTCGAGTTCGCAATCGACTGGCGCGCCAGTTCCTTGGCGATGTCGCAGGGCGGCGGAAACGGCTTCTGGCTGAAGCTGATCGACCATTCGAAGAAGTCATCCTGGAACTGGATGCCCACCTCGCACAGCGAGTCACCGAGGTTGGGCTCGTTTCCGATGGCGATGAACCCGCTGTGGCCGTTGATGTTGATGTCGTCGACGCTGGCGCGCGACAGCTCCTCGGTCTTGCGCTCGCGCCCGATCGGGCTTCCGCGATACCAGGAGAAGGAGAAGTGCGGGCCGAGGATGCCGCCGCCCGCCAGCCACTGGCATCCGACGGAGTTCCTGGCGGTGTTGATCAGGCCGGTTACCTTGGTCAGCTCCGCCACCGTCTGATCGCTGATGCCGCCGCACTGCGGGAACATCGGCCCGTGATGACCCTCGGAGTTACCGGGCGAGGACGAGGACGTCGCCCCCGGTTTGTTGCCGCCGGAATCGGAGCACGCGGCAACCGCCGGGACCAAAATCGCCAGGGCCGACGCCGCAACGGCCAGCGCCCTCGAGTTACGCCGCACCGCTACCCTGCTTTTGCTCAGCCTGCTGCCGGTCCACACGATGCACTGTAGCGGCAGCTCAGCGGGTCAACCACCGACGCGCCTGAGCAGGCGTTTCAGCCGCGCCGGCGGATGCGGTGCGCGGATTGGGCCGTCCGGCGGTGGCTGGCCACCGGCGGGCGTCCCGTGTGCGACGCTTACGAAATGCTCCTGGCACTGCTGCGCCAGTACATCCGGCCGTACCGGCGGCCGGTCGCGGTGCTGATGGTGCTCCAGCTGATCAGCACGCTGGCGTCGCTGTACCTGCCCACCGTCAACGCCGCGATCATCGACGAGGGCGTCGCCAAGGGTGACACGGCGACCATCGTCCGGCTCGGCATGGTCATGCTCTCGGTCACCGGGCTGCAGGCGCTGTGCGCGATCGGGGCGGTCTACTTCGGCTCGCGGACCGGGATGGGGTTCGGTCGGGACCTGCGCGCGGCCATGTTCAACCACATCACCACCTTCTCCGAGCACGAGACCGCCCGCTTCGGTGCGCCCACATTGCTGACGCGCAGCACCAACGACGTCCGCCAGATCCAATACCTGGTTCAGATATCGAGCACCGTGTTGGTCACCGCGCCGATCATGTGCATCGGCGGAATCCTGATGGCCATCCACCAAGAGGCCGCGCTGACGTGGCTGCTGCTGGTCAGCGTCCCCGTCATGGCCGTGGCCAATTACTGGGTGATGTCGCACATGCTGCCCCTGTTCCGCCGGATGCAGTTCCTGATCGACGGCATCAACCGGGTGATGCGCGACCAGCTGTCCGGCGTCCGGGTGGTCCGGGCCTTCGCGCGCGAAGGCTACGAGCGCGACCGGTTCGCCCGCGCCAACGCCGCGTTGTCGAACACCGCGCTGACGGCCGGCAATTGGCAGGCGGTGATGCTGCCGGTGACCACGCTGACCGTCAACGTGTCCAGCGTCGCGCTGATCTGGTTCGGTGGGTTGCGCATCGATCGCGGCCAGATGCAGGTCGGCTCGCTGACCGCCTTCCTGGCCTACTTCACCCAGATCCTGATGGCGGTGTTGATGGCGACCATGACGCTGGTGGTGCTGCCGCGAGCGTCCGTGTGCGCCGAACGCATCACCGAGGTGCTGGGCACCCGGGCCGCGGTCAACGACCCGCAGGCGCCGGCCTTCCCGCGCGGCGGCATTTCTGGAGTAGTGCGACTGGCCGGCGTGACGTTCAGCTACCCGGGCGCCGACCGCCCAGTGCTGCAGGACATTTCGTTCACGGCGCGGCCCGGAACCACCACGGCCATCGTCGGCAGCACCGGGTCGGGCAAGTCGACGCTGGTGTCGCTCATCTGCCGGCTCTACGACGTGACCGGCGGCGCCGTCCTCGTCGACGACGTCGACGTCCGCGACTACCAGACCGAGCGGCTCTGGTCCGCGATCGGGCTGGTTCCGCAGCGCGGCTACCTGTTCTCCGGGACCGTGGCCGACAACCTGCGGTATGGCAAGTCCGACGCGAGCGACGTCGAGATGTGGGAAGCGCTGCGAGTGGCCGACGCCGAGGGATTCGTGCGCGCCCACGATGACGGGCTGCGGATGCGGGTGGCCCAGGGCGGCATCAACTTCTCCGGCGGTCAGCGGCAACGGCTGGCGATCGCGCGGGCGGTCATCCGCCGTCCCACCATCTATCTCTTCGACGACTCGTTCGGCGCGCTCGACGTGCACACCGACGCGCGAGTGCGCGCATCGCTCACGCGG